>JAWHFN010000104.1:0-5873 GCA_032565555.1 Streptococcus mitis
GATCCAGTTGAGATTGAATTTATCAAGGCTCATGCTGGCTTGGATATCGGAGACACTGCAATTGGCATGCATATCAAGCATGTTCAGGTTCCGATTCGCCCTCTTTTGAGAGAGATTGGCCATGCCCACGTAACGGCGCTGGCTAGTCGTCCAAAATTAATTGGAGGTGCGCGTGCGCATTATCCACAAGATTCTATTAGAAAGTCGTGAAAATGAGAAAAACAAAACAGCAACTAGAAAAAATCACAAAATATTCAATTCGTAAGCTAACTGTTGGGGTAGGTCCTGTAGCCATCGGAGCCTTCCTTTTTGGAGCCAGTACCCTTTCAGTAGATAAGGTTCAAGCCAATGAAGTTGGCAGTGCTCATAGTGTTCATTACCGTTATTTGGCGGAGCAGGAATTGACCGAGTCTGAAAAAGCCCTGATTCACCATGAGGTTCCTACAGAATTTCAAGATGATGATATTCTTTATGTAGTTTATCGTAAGAAGGCAACTAACAGTCAACAACTTCCATACACAGGAAGTAAGGAACTAGCCTTGGCAGGTCTTGGTTTGGCAACGGCCTCACTAGCAGTCTTTTTGGTGTCCAAAAAAGGTCGCAAAGAGGTTCTAGGTGTTCTCTTGATTGGTTCTTTAGGAGCCAGCACCTTTGTACCTTATGGAACATTTGCATTTGAAAATAAAGAATTGCTTTCTTATAACCAAACTATTTCGGCCACTACACATGAAGGTTTAGCTGAAGGGATTATTCATATTGATGGCTATGAATACATTGGATACTTTAAGGAAGCAGAACTCCATCCATCAAGACCAGTTTCAGCTGAGAAGCCTCAGTTGCCAGTAGAAAAACAAAATACAAATGAAATCGAGAAAACAGAAGTAGTTCAAGAAAGATCTGCTGTCACTCCAGAAACTGTCATCGAAAAACCTGTAGTAGAGAATCCAGTTGCTCCTGCTGTTGAAGAAAAACCAGTTTCTGAGAAGCCTCAGGTTAGACAGGAAGAGAGCTTGGTTGAGATTCCTTTTGAAACGGTCAAAAGCCCAGATACGAATCTAGCAGAAGGACAGACTCGTATCGTCACAGCCGGAGTAAATGGTCAGCGTCGCCTTGTAACCAAAGTTTCGATGGTCAACGGTCAAGAAGTTAGAGAAGTCATTGAAGACCAAGTGGTTCAAAATCCTGTGTCGCAAGTCATTGCAGTCGGAACTAAGAAAGAGGTGCAACCTGCTCCAACTCCAGTACCACAAGCTGAACCAAGCCACCAAGTAGCTAAAGGAACCCAAGAGGCAGGCAAAGAAGGTCAAGCACTAACACAACCGAAACTACCAGAAGCTATAGTAGAGTCTAAAGGAACTCAAGAGGCAGGTAAGGAAGGTCAAGCTTTAACGCAACCGGAATTACCAGAGGCTAAAGTAGAGTCTAAAGGAACTCAAGAGGTAGGTAAGGAAGGTCAAGCACTAACACAACCGGAACTACCAGAGGCTAAAGTAGAGTCTAAAGGAACTCAAGAGGTAGGTAAGGAAGGTCAATCCTTAACTCAACCCGAACTGCCAGAGGCTAAAGTAGAGTCTAAAGGAACCCAAGAGGAAGGCAAAGAAGGCCAAGCTCTAACACAGCCAGAATTGCCAGAGGCTCCAGTTGAAGCAAAAGGTACCCAAGAGGAAGGTAAAACTGGCCAAGCCCTTGTACAAGATCAGTTACCTGAGTACAAAGTAACTGAGGGAACCCTTGTTGAAACATCGACCACAGACTTAGATTACAAAACTGAAACGACAGAGGATCCAACCAAGTATACAGATGAAGAAACTGTCGTAAGAAATGGTGAAAAAGGTAGTCAAGTTACTAAAACAACTTATAAAACAGTAGAAGGTGTTAAAACGGACCAAGTTCTTTCAACTAGGACAGAAGTGACCAAGGAACCTGTAAACCAACAGGTAAGTCGTGGGACAAAACCAATTGAAGGAACTCTGGTAGAAGAAAGTATTGAAAAGATTCCATTTAAGGAAAAAGTTGAAGAAGATGATCAACTGAAAAAAGGCTTAGAAGTTGTAGCTCAAGAAGGTAAAGAAGGTCAGAAAAAAATCACTAAGACCTTTAATACCATTAAGGGAGTTAAAACAGAAGATGCTCCAAAAGTTACAGAGGAAGTCATTGAGGCACCTCAAGATCGAATTTTGAAACGTGGTACTAAGAGCTTTGAAAAACCAGTATTGACCATCACAGCAGTTGAACCTAAGGATTTGAAGCGTACTTCAGATGTTAAATACAGTCTAGAAAATCCAAGCAAGGCAGCCATTAAATCTATCACCCTAACTCTGAAAAAAGGTGATGAGATTGTGAAAACATTGAGTGTTTCACCTGACAACTTGACAGCTAGCCTGACAGATTTGCAATACTACAAAGATTATAAGATTGAAACTAAGATGGTTTATGACCGTGGTGAAGGCGATGAGGAAGTAGTTCTGAAGGAAGAACCTCTAAGACTTGACCTCAAAAAAGTTGAAATCAAAAATATCAAAGAAACAAGCTTGATGAGTGTGGATGCTGACGGTAACGAAATAGATACTAGTTTGCTGACAGAAAAACCAGCTGATGTTGCTCCACTTTACCTACGAGTGACAACTCACGACAACAAAGTTACACGACTTGCTGTTGACAAGATTGAAGAAGTAGAAAAAGACGGAAAAACTTTATATAAAGTCACTGCCAAAGCACCAGACTTAGTTCAACGTAATGCAGATAACACACTTAGCGAAGAGTATGTTCATTATTTTGAAAAACAAAAAACACACGAAGGTGATGTATATTATAGCTTTGACGACCTTGTAAAAGCTATGCAAAAAGACCCGACTGGCACATTTAAGCTTGGTAGCAATATCAATGCTGCTAACGTTAAACCAGCAGGAAAATCTTATGTTACTAATGCTTTCAAAGGAACATTAACAAGCACTGACGGTAATAAATTTACCATTAGCAATATGAACAGACCTTTATTCGGTGATATTGTCGGTGGTACGGTAAAAGATTTACTACTTGAAAATGTAAATATCGACATGTCAGGGACTGATAGGATTGCACCACTAGCGAATGTTATCAAAAATAATGCCACTGTAGAGAATATTAAAGTAACAGGTAACGTTGTTGGTAATAATGATGTATCTGGTGTTATCAATAAAATTGATGGTAGTGGAAAATTAAGTAATGTTGCATTTATCGGTAAAGTACACGCTGCTGGAAATCGAGGTGGTTATTTAACAGGTATCGTCGGTGAAAACTGGAAGGGTATTGTAGAAAAAGCTTATGTTGATGCTGAAATCACAGGTAACAAAGCTAAAGCTGCCGGAATTGTATATTCATCTCAAAACGGTGGTAACAACAATACTTTAGGTAAAGAAGGTACTCTTCGAAACTCTGTAGCAAAAGGCTCTATTGAACTCAAAGAAGCAGTTATGTCTGGTGGATTGCTAGGAACTAACTGGGCACTAGGTGCTATAGAAGACAACATCACTATGATGAAAGTTAAGACTGGTGAAATGGTCTTTGGTCACTCTGATATTGATGCTGATGATTACTTTACATACTCTAGAACGAAGCGCAACTTCAGTGTTGAGGGTGTAAGTGAAGGTAAAACAACTTATAATAATTCTAAAAAAATTCCTAGCATAACTAAAGAAAAAGCTGATGAATTAATCGCTAAAATGGGAATCACTGCTGATAAATTCGAAAGCACACTTCCTGTTGAAGACAAACTGAACAATATTGTAAGTAAAGCTAATCAATACAAAAATATCGATGATTACGATGCATCTCGTGAGCTTGCTTACCGTAACATCGAAAAACTTCAACCGTTCTACAATAAAGAATGGATTGTAAATCAAGGTAATAAATTAGCTGCTGATAGTCCATTAATGACTAAAGAAGTCTTGTCTGTTACGGCGATGAAAGGCAATAACTTTGTCACAGACCTTACAGATGCTGACCATATTTTGGTTCACTACGCAGATAAGACAAAAGATATCTTTACAATTTCACCGAAAGAATCTAAAGTTCAACAAGTGAAAGAATATAGTGTCGCTGAGCTTGGTGAAGTTGTTTACACACCAAACATGGTTGTTAAAGATCGTGCAGATTTAATCAGCGCTATTGAAAGTAAGTTAAGTCCGGTTGAATTGCAATCTGATCCGATTTACCAACACTTGGGCAGAACTGGTGGCAACAAAGTCAATGCAATTAAGGACTTGTACTTAGAAGAAAGCTTCAAGTACGTTAAAGATAATCTTACTCAATTTGTTACGAAGTTAGTAGAAAATGAAGATCACCAGCTTAACACTGATGAAGCTGCAAAACGTGCCTTGATTAAGAAAATTGATGACAATAAGGCTGCCGTTCTTCTTGGATTATCTTACCTAAATCGTTACTACGGCGTTAAATTCGATGACTTTAACATTAAAGAATTAATGCTATTCAAACCTGATTTCTACGGTAAGAATGTTAATGTGTTAGACTTCTTGATTAAGGTTGGTTCTAAAGAAAGTAACATTAAAGGTGATAGAACTTTAGAAGCTTATCGCGAAACGATCGGTGGAGTTATTGGTATAGGCGAGTTAAATAGTTTCTTAGACTATAATATGCGTCTCTTCACAAGTGATACAGACTTAAACGATTGGTTTATAAAAGCAACTAAAGATAATGTATATATCGTTGAACCTAAAACAACAACTCCTGAGTTTGCTGATAAGAAACACAGAGCCTATGAAGGATTGAATAATGATGTTCACGGTAAAATGATTCTGCCACTTCTGAATTTAAAAGATGCACATATGTTCTTAATCTCAACATATAACACTATGGCTTACAGTTCATTTGAAAAATACGGTAAGAATACTGCCGAAGAACGCGAAGCATTCAAAGCTGAAATCAATAAAGTCGCTAAAGGTCAACAAAATTACCTAGACTTCTGGTCTCGTCTATCATTAGATAAAGTTCGTAACCAACTGCTTAAGAGCAATAACATGGTTCCAACTCCTGTGTTAGATAACCAAAACTATAAAGGAATCAGCACAGATAAATACGGACATACGAATAGCGGTAAGGATGTAGCGCCTATCCGTGAATTGTACGGACCAACAGGTCGTTACCATGCTACTGACTGGCGTATGGGAGCTGTAGCTCGTATCTACGGTAATCCTTATAAGGATGATTCAGTCTTCTTCATGGTTACTGATATGATTAGTGACTTTGGTATCTCAGCCTTCACTCACGAAACGACTCACGTAAATGACCGTATGGTTTACCTAGGTGGTTCAAGACACCGTGAAGGTACTGACCTAGAAGCATTTGCACAAGGTATGTTGCAATCACCTGCTGAAACAAGTCCAAACGGTGACTTTAAAGCACTTGGATAAAACATGGCTTACGAACGTCCAAATGATGGAAACCAATGGTATAATACTAATCCAAACGATCTTGCATCTCGCGCCGAAATCGATCACTACATGAAAGGATTCAATGATACGCTCATGCTTCTTGATTACCTTGAAGGTGAAGCTGTAATTGATAAAGGTAGTAAAGAACTAAACAACGCTTGGTTCAAGAAAGTAGATAAGCAACTTCGTGGAGCTAATACGAAGAACCAATACGACAACGTTAGAGATTTAAATGCAGAAGAAAAAGAATATAATTTAACATCTGTTAACGACTTAGTAGAGAAAAACTTCATGACTAAACACGGTCCTGGTAATGGTCAGTATGACCCAACTGGATTCGGTTCTGCTTATGTAACGGTGCCTATCACTGCTGGTATCTATGGTGGTAACACGAGTGAAGGTGCTCCTGGAGCAATGTCATTCAAACATAACACCTTCCGTATG
>JAWHFN010000105.1:0-5846 GCA_032565555.1 Streptococcus mitis
TTTTTAGTTTACTGAACATCTTTTAAAATATACCCAACACTGCGCAAGGTTTGCAAATTCTCTGCAAAAGTGGTTCCTTTTAATTTCTTACGGACTTTTGAAACATAGACTTCGACAACCGAAATCGTTGTGTCACTATCAAATCCCCATAGACGATCAAAAATCTGAGTCTTAGGCAAAATAACATTTTGATTTTGAAGGAAATAAACTAGTAAATCGAACTCTTTGCCCAGCAATTCGACAGGAGTATCTTCAACCTTAACAGTATTTGTTGACAAATTAACTACAATATTTCCATAAGTCAAGGTATTTTCATTAAACTTACCTGAACGTTTGAGAAGGGCTTGAATCCGCATTTTGAGTTCTTCTAAGTAGAAAGGTTTGGTCAGATAATCATCTGCTCCCAGTTCAAATCCATGTCCCTTATCATCCAAACTTTCCTTGGCAGTCATGATCAGAACTGGAGTCATAATCCCCTTTTCACGCAATTCTTTCAAGACTTGGAAGCCATTTTTTTCAGGCAACATCAAATCAAGCAAAATCAAGTCATAGACGCCACTCTCAGCTTCGTAGAGACCTTCTTCCCCATCAAATACCTGCATGACATCCGCAAAATCGTCTAAAAAGTCAAATACTGAATTTGACAGCCCTAGGTCATCCTCAACTAATAAGATTTTTATCATGAGAAACTCCTCCTTATTAAAACCATTATACCAAATTTGCCTTAAAAAAACTCAACTCTCTGCATTTTACATGAGATAGCTGAGTTTTCTTTTTATTTTAGGCTTATTTATGCATTTCCGTATTGAAGAACGACTACTTCCACTGCAGCTTTTTCACGGTTAATCAAGTCAACACGCGCTGCAATTTCCTTGATTCCCATACCGATGTTACGGCTAAGAGCAAGGTCAGAAAGTTGCGGTTCAAAGAATTCCTTATACTCTGCCAAGCGTTGCTGAGTCTTAAATACGTGAGCAGGAAGGATAACAAAGCTATCAAAGCTCATATCTCCACCAAGAGCTGCCTTAATCCAAGCCCAGTTTTCACGAGCCCAAGACCAAGCTGTTTCCTGAGTTGCTTGATGAGCTAGGAATTGGTAATACCAAGCAGACAAGTCTTGTGGTTTAACCACAAATTTGTCCTTCCATGAGCTAATCAAGGTTTGGATATTATTCGCATCTGTACTGTAGGCGAGAGCTGCTGCCAACTGGCGTTTAAAGACAGCATCTGTTGCGTGAGTATAAGTATCAAGATAAAGTGCTAACAAGTCTTTAGTCTCATGATGTTTCATCTCATTGATAAGGACTTGTGAACGAATAGCTGCTGGAAGTCCTGCAAGATTCTCCTTGTGAGCCGCGAAGATTTGGCTAGCGACTTGACTAGCTTCTGCATCATTTGAGCGAATCATCATAGAAACAGCCAACTGACGAACCAATTCATCCTCATCTGATTCTCCGTCTTTAGCTGCAAAACCAAGACGGTCATAGTTGTGACGAGCCAATTTAGCAACCAAGGCTTTGAAGGCTCTTTCAGCTTCTGTTCCTTCATCGATAAAGCGCTCAAGAGCAGAAATTACTTCAGAAACAGCTGAAACGACAAGGTAAGATTCTTCCTTAGCAAGTTTATCAAGAACTGGGAGCAAGTCAGCATAAGAAATGTGCCCTGCCTCAGCAAGCAAACGACGTTCTTGGACGATTTGCAATTTGCTTGTGTTATCAAGCTCAACTAGGTCAGCAAGAACAGCTTCTAACAAGTCTCCTTGATAGTCTGTAATATAGTGGGCTGTATTTTCAGTGTTGAGACGAAGAGCTCCTTCATTTTCAGCTAGAAGCGCAGCATAGCCAGGAATTTCGATGCTTTCAGTTTCGAGAGTATCTGGTAGTCCTTTCCAGTTACTATTGAGTGGCACCACCCAGAGACGGTTCTTATCTTCGTGCTCACCGATGAAGAATTGTTTTTGTGAAATCTTCAAGACATCATTTTCAACTTTGACAGTGAGAACTGGGTAACCAGGCTGTTCCAACCAAGAATCCATAAAGGCTGCAACATCACGGCCTGATGCTTGACCAAGGGCATTCCAAAGGTCACGACCGATGGTATTTCCATATTGATGTTTTTCAAAGTAGGCATGCAAACCTTTAGCAAAATCAGCATCGCCGAGCCAACGACGAAGCATGTGCATGAGGCGACTTCCTTTGGCATAGACGATAGCTCCGTCAAAGAGCGTATTGATTTCATCTGGATGTTTAACTTCGACGTGGACAGACTGAACACCATCAGTCGCATCGCGTTCAAGAGCGTGAGGCACTCCACCTGTTTGGAAGTCTTCAAAAATATTCCAGCTTGGCTCAATGGCATCCACACAGACGTACTCCATCATGTTAGCGAAGCTTTCATTGAGCCAAAGGTCATCCCACCATTTCATAGTAACGAGGTTCCCAAACCATTGGTGAGCCAATTCATGGGCCACAACAAGGGCAACTTGTTGACGGCTAGCAAATGTTGAGTTCTCATCCACAACCAAGTAAACTTCACGGTAGGTCACAAGACCCCAGTTTTCCATAGCACCAGCTGAGAAGTCAGGAAGGGCGATATGGAGAGATTGAGGGATTGGGTACTTAACTCCATAGTAATCTTCGTAAAACTCGATGGAGCGAACGGCAATATCCAAAGAGAAATCAAGGTTAGAAAGTGGGTGAGCTTTGGTTGAGTAAACACCTACAAGGGTCCCATTTTTAGTTTTAGTGGTCACACCTTGCAAATCACCGGCGACAAAGGCTAACAAGTAAGAAGACATGCGAGGTGTTGTCTCAAACTTCCAGATACCTGTTTCCTTACGGTTTTCCACTTCGATTTCTGGCATGTTAGACAAGGCTAACTCACCTTCTGCTTGGTCAAAACGTAGAGCAAGATCAAAAGTTGCTTTGGCTTCTGGCTCATCCACACATGGGAAGGCTTCGCGCGCAAAATGGCTCTCGAACTGAGTTGACAAGACTTCCTTCTTGACTCCATCAACTGTGTAATAAGAAGGGTAAATCCCTGTCATGTTATCTGTAATTTTTCCTGAGAAAGCGATAACCACTTCAACTTGACCAGCCTCAGCTAATTCGATATGAAGAGCTTCATTGTCATGATCAACTGTGAATGGGCGAGCTTGATCTGCAACTTCTACAGAAGCGATTTCCAAATCTTTTTGGTGGAGGGAGATGCGGTCACTCTGTGCTTTACCAGTGATAGTCACTTTCCCTGAAAACGTCTTGGTCTCACGACTCAAGTCTAAAAATAAATCATAATGTTCAGGAACAAATTGCTTAATAAAATGTTCAACTGCTTGCATAGTTTTCTCCTATTCTAAGTTTAAGAGCTGCTACTCTTCTTCAAACAAACTTATTATATCATGTTTTGCCTGAGAAAAAAGGATTGGACGGTGATTTCCAAAACTTTCTTCCTTTCTAATAGCCTACAGTGGGTAGACCTTGCGAAATTCTTCTAAAACAACCTTGCTTTCAGGTGTAAAAGTCAGTCCTGCTTCTCTCAACCACTCGGCGAAACAATCCTCATGAACCTGACGCCAATAGGCTAGGGATTTGTCACCTTCCCCTTCCTTAAAGGCATGTTGAGCAGAAACTTGATTGAAGGGCTGGACAGAAACCTTTGTAATTTCGACAATACAGACAGCTTGATTGTGACTATCTAAAATGACATCAAAAGTTCCTTCTTGAGGAAGAGACTCGGCTTCTAGTGCATAGAGGTCGTAGGCTGATGCTGTTGCCGTCTTTTCGCCTCTTAAAACCAAATCTGCCAAGAGATCGGCTTCCACTCCAAAAGCCCAAGCATCGATTTCATCTCCAACCGAAGAATTGATTTTCTTGTAGGCATTCCACATTTCTTGCGGTGTCATGGGTTGCTCCTTTGTAATTTTTTACTTTCTTCTTTTATGTGTTTAAGATGGTCTGGATGGTCGATTTCTAAATCAAAAATCTCTGGAATAGAACTGTAGTGGATAATGCATTCGATACCCATCTGATTCATTTTTTGTATGAAAGAAGTATTCAAATAGCCTGCTACAGTAAAATCAATCTTTTTCATCCTTGCTTTATCCTGCATATCTCTTAGCATATCTAACATTATTGGACTTTCCATATCATGCCATTGACTGTTTCTCACAGTGGCAAAAATAAAAGAAGTCAAATCATTCATTCCAACTACAATCTTTGAAATGCCCATTTCCAGTATCCTATCCAAGTCAAAATACGCTGACGGTAATTCAATCATCGTGCCGATTTTCCCAGTAAAACCATACTCACGCAATACTGTAATAGCTTGCTTTAACTGCTCAGCATCATTGACAAAAGGAAAGATAACAGATAGATTGGGATTGTTTTGATGAACTTCTGTAACGACATGTGCTTCAGCCTGAAATTCATCCGGACACGCCAGTAAACGCCTAGTTCCTCTATATCCAAATAAGGGATGATTTTCATCAAAATACTCTTTAGTCCCCTTTAAACAATTAGCTTCTGTATTCGTTAATTCAGAAAAACGATACCAAACTTCTTCATCTGAGTACAGGGAGCAGATAGTCTCTAGATAATCTTTTACAAATTGCTGACAACTTGCTAATATGATGTTTTGATTAAGCTCTCTCAACAAGTATTCCCCACGAATCATTCCAATGTGGTGAAATAGTTGGGGGTAAACTTTTTCATCAAGTTTTTCGCCACTAAGGGCAAGTTGGTTTCTCATCATTCACCTTCCAATTCATGTAAGAGCTCTTGTCCAGTTCTGGAAATCCTAATAATTCTGCTTTGACCTTCAAGACTAGTGACGATGAATTTTATTTGGAATAACTTCTAACACTAAATCCCGTCTCTTCCATAACTTCTCTAGTCAGCGTTTCCGTCAGTCCTTCACCAAGTTACTGACTGCCTCCAGGTAGATCATACCGATGTTGATAAGGTCCTCTCGTTTTTTCAATGCAGAGTAACTTCCCATTTTCAAAGCAAACAGCGTAGACTCCAAAGTGATTTTTGATTTCCATCAGATCCTCCTACTTCAAAGACCAGCCACCGTCTATTGTCAATATTTGTCCTTGCATGGCGCTTGCTTTTCCACTTGCTAAGAAAAGGCTAATCTCTGCTATTTCCTCTGGCTCGATCCAGCGCTTGATTGGTGTTTCACTAACAACCCAGTCAGCCAATCCACCTGGCTCAAAATCTGCAGCAGTCATAGCTGTCTTGACTGCTCCTGGAGCGATACCAAATACCTGAATCCCAGCTTCAGCATAATCTAGAGCCAACTGCTTGGTAAATCCAGCCAAGGCGTGCTTCGAAGAAGTATAGGCATGTCCACCGCCACCTGCTAGACTAGAAGCAATAGAGCACATATTGATGATGATTCCCTTTTTATTTTCCAGCATATGTGTCAAATAATACCGAGTCAACTCAACAGGAGTCAGATAGTTAATTTCAAAAATTTCTTGAATTTCCTGCGCTGTTTGTTCCAAAAGTGGTTTATAATCATCCAAAACTCCCGCAGTATTGCACAAAACATCCACCCGAGGGCACCAATCAAAAACAGGTTCCAAGTCCAAGGTCAAATCTCTCTGTAAAAAGTTAAAAGCACCCTCTAAGAGTGGATCTTCACCCTGGTCAACTCCATAAACTTGATAGCCCTTCTCTAAAAAGAAGCGAGCTTGAGCCAGACCAATCCCTGAACTCACGCCTGTAATGAGTACACATTTAGTCATGCACTTCTACCCAATCCGTCGCTAAAACATCACAAGGTGTCGGACTCCACATGGAAAAACCTTCTCCTTCTCCAGACACGTTGATTAGGAAATAAGG
>JAWHFN010000106.1:0-5827 GCA_032565555.1 Streptococcus mitis
CTAACTCAAATGTCTCACACTTAATTCCACCATAAAAATCCGTTTTAGACTAATTTCCACTTTGGTCAGGTGAGTGGAAGTTACTTTGAGAAGTTACCAAAGAGTAGAATTCAGAAAAATATTTTTCATATCTATTGACTTTTAGGGGTGAAATTTGGTATTATAGTAGGCGGTATTGTTTACCCCATTTGAAAGGCCCCGGAACCTTCCAAATACTTTTCGATGGGAAGGAACACCCATCACCGTAAACAAAAATCGAACTATATATAGGAGAAATCATGAACAAAACAACATTTATGGCTAAACCAGGCCAAGTTGAACGTAAATGGTACGTAGTTGACGCAACTGATGTACCACTTGGACGTCTTTCTGCAGTAGTTGCTAGCGTACTTCGCGGAAAAAACAAACCAACATTTACACCACACACTGATACAGGTGACTTTGTAATTGTTATCAATGCTGAAAAAGTTAAATTAACTGGTAAAAAAGCAACTGATAAAATCTACTACACTCACTCAAACCACCCAGGTGGATTGAAACAAATCTCTGCAGGTGAACTTCGTTCTAAAAATGCAGTACGTTTGATCGAGAAATCAGTTAAAGGTATGCTTCCACACAATACTCTTGGACGCGCTCAAGGTATGAAGTTGAAAGTCTTTGTTGGAGCTGAGCACACTCACACTGCACAACAACCAGAAGTTCTTGACATTTCAGGACTTATCTAAGGAAAGGAACAATAAAGTATGTCACAAGCACAATATGCAGGTACTGGACGTCGTAAAAACGCTGTTGCACGCGTTCGCCTTGTTCCAGGAACTGGTAAAATCACTGTTAACAAAAAAGATGTTGAAGAGTACATCCCACACGCTGACCTTCGTCTTGTAATCAACCAACCATTCGCAGTTACTTCAACTGCAGGTTCATACGACGTTTTCGTTAATGTTGTAGGTGGTGGATACGCTGGTCAATCAGGAGCTATCCGTCACGGTATCGCTCGTGCCCTTCTTCAAGTAGACCCAGACTTCCGCGATTCATTGAAACGCGCAGGACTTCTTACACGTGACTCACGTAAAGTTGAACGTAAGAAACCAGGTCTTAAGAAAGCTCGTAAAGCATCACAATTCTCAAAACGTTAATCAATACGATTATATCAACGTTTCAAAGCACTCAAAGGTTTACCTTATGGGTGCTTTTTTCGTATTTTTTTGAAAAGTTTACCTCAAAGTTTACCTTATTTTTACCTTATTGATTTAGAGATTCTAAAGCTAATGCACCAACTGCCATAAGAACTACATTAGAACTGTTGATATAAGTCTTTGTTGTAATCGTGTCACTATGCGTTAGTGCTTTATAGATTCCATAGTTTAATCCAGTTTTAGATATTTTATTTTCTCCTTTATTTTATTATTTCTTGAGTATTAGCTTCTCAGCAAAAACGTTGAGAGCAGGTGCGATAGAATTTCCATTCAGCGAAGTATCTGATAAGAAAATAGGGTTGACTGCCTCAACAAGAGCATCTTCTGGAAAGACGGTGGTAGAAGCAGGTGTAATAACGTGGAAGGCACCATGAGTTTCACTATTTAGAATATGTCGTTGCTACTTTCCTTCTTTACCAAAGACATAACGAGGAGCGTTTCATAGTTTTTCGTAGTAAGCTGAACCGATAAATTCTGGTTTCATTTTTAAAGTGTCTGGTATCATAAGTTTTTTCCTTTCTGATTGTAAAATAAAAAGAGTTAAGCTGGTAGCTTCACTCTTGAGTAGTGGTGAGAAGAGAGTTTACGTTTAAACATTATAGTATAGAATTCCACTTCAGCATGAGAAAATCCTGTGATGAGTGATTTCTTTGCTAAAGAATCTAAATCATTCAAAGCTTGAGTATGTAGCTTTGCGATTAGCTTCTCAGATGAACGGAACATTCTATAAGTGAAAAGGTAATTATTATAAAGTCGTTTACATTGTAATGCGAAAAAAGTTTGTCATAGATTTCTCCTTTATTGTAAAGTAAAAAAGCTACTAAGGAATTAGGGATGGCTTAGTAGCTTGAGAGTAAGTCTATCTAATAAGGATAGACAGCAGTAAAGAAAAGTTATTTGGTTGGAAAAAATACTCTTTCCACGGTGGCAACGTTTAGCAAGGTGCTTTGCGTAAATTACCATCGCTTTCCCGGCCAATCTCAAAAGGTAGTCATTATCATACTCCATGGATTCTCTTACGCCCTTTGGCGAAGCCAGTTCACTTTACTATACGGAAAAGTGCGAAAGTCCGAAATGCGTGGAAGCCCACAAGAATGTTTTATATCTTCACTTCAACCATAAAGAGGCTTGACTTTTCTTTCCAAAACATTTATAATAAAGGTACGAAGTTTAGTGTAGTTTTGGCAATCAGTTCTCTGGTTGTCAGACGCACTTTTTATTTAGTTTTCAAAGATCGTGATTTAGCCTTGAAGATAAGGTTATTATTTTCAATTGTTATACAACCATTAGTTGTTAATGTCAACGGTTTTCTGCAAAAATTTAAAATATTTTTTTGAGGTCACATATGGAATTCGTAGAACGCTTGAAAACATTAAGGAAACAAGTACAACTAACACAGGCTCAAATAGCTGAAAAACTAGATATTTCCCAACAAGCATATGCTTCATGGGAACGTGGAACAAAAAAACCGATACAAGAAAATCTTGTTAAGATTGCACAAGTTTTAAATGTGTCCGTTGATTATTTAGTTGGAAACTCAGAAGAAAAATCAGATGAATTAGATAATATTGAATTGCTATTCCGAATGAATTCAAAAGGGCTTACTGACGAAGAAAAAGAAATTTTCAAGAAGGAATTGATTGAGTTTATGGAAGAAAGGAAGAAAGCTTTTGATAGTGAATAATTATAAAATACATTTAGGGATCTAAAAATTAAGCTGAACTGTAGGAAGTTGAGTAGTGAAATAACCTGGTTATCAGGGCGAAGTATCAAAAGATTCTGAATAACCTAGTTTTAAATACAGTGTGAGAATATTGACTTTGTTTTATTCAGAGTTAAATTATGTTGACAATTACATATATAGAGAGAGGATGTTAAAATGAAAATAACAAGATTTACAATCAAAGCATTGCACGGTTTTTTTGATTATGATGTAAATTTAAATGAGGATATAACTTTTCTTTTTGGTGAGAACGGAAGTGGAAAAACAACGGTTTTGAGTATGTTAGACCATGTTATTTCAGGGGAATTGTATAAACTATTTGATTATGAGTTTAAAAATATAACAGTTTTCTTCAAGGAGAACGATATGACTCACTCAGAAGCACAGGATAAAAATAGAGTGGAGGTTCGTTTAAAAAAAAGTAGATGGCAGCAAGTTAAACAATTAATTGTTAAGTTTAAAGAAAAAGATGGGACCATCAAATATGATAGAGATTATGCCAGAGAAATTGATTTTTTTGAGAGTTCATTTGACATAAGACAGAGATTTTTTGATTCTTTTAAGTTAGCAGAAGAAATAAAAGATTGTTTTAATTATTTATTTTTACCACTCAACAGACTAAATTATAAAATTAAAGACCTTGATAATATGGATTTTAGAATGATTAGAAATAAAGCAATGCATAATCCAAATTATGTTTTTAATAACAGTGAGAGTATGCATTCTGTTGAGCAATTAGTAGGCGAATCGGTTTCTCAGATTAATAGTAGTATAAATAAACTGAATACAAAGATGCGACAAGACATTTTAAAATCAGCTCTAGAAATGAGTAGAGACGATGTTGATTTGAATGAATTTTTTAAATATTTTGCAAAAGATGATTTGATTTCAGAATTAGAAGATACTAAGAAGAGATATATTAAGCTTCTTGAGGATTTAAAAACAATAACAACATTAGATCAAAAAGAAGAGTATGATAAATATTTCAATGATTTAATTAATCAAGTACAAAAAAGTGTAAATGCCAGTGAGAAAAATGGGGTTAGGAGGCAGTTGCCAGCTCAATTAATTGGTACTTATGTAGAGTTAATTAGAATTAAAAAACTTATAAAGATTTATGAGAATATTGAAGATAATATTTTAGAATTAAAGACTCCGATTAATGATTTTTTGAAATATACAAATATATTTTTAAAAGATGGAAAAGATGAGAAAGAAATTATAGTTAATTCATTAGGTGAGGTTTTCTTTATAACGAACTATACCAAGGAACCTGTTAGATTAAAGTATCTTTCATCTGGTGAAAAACATATAGTAACCTTGATTTCTAATTTAATATTTAAGGTCGATAGATCTAAGTTTACAATTTTTATCATTGATGAGCCTGAGTTATCATTACATCTAAGTTGGCAAAAAAAGATTGTTGAAACAATTCATGAAATAAATAAAAATATGCAATTAGTTTTTGCGACTCACTCGCCAGAAATTATTGGTAAATACTCATCAAAAGCATTTGAACTAGAAAAACATTATAAGCCTGTTGAGAAATTGGTAGAGAAGATAGATGGTATGGAGGGACTAGATGATTTAGATAACTTCCTTAATGAATTAGAGAGTAATTTGTAACTTCAGGAGAGTATAATGGGTGGTGGATTATCATATAGTGATGCGGGGCTTCGTAATAGAAGTATTTTTTACAGACAAGATATAAATATATATGTCGAAGATACTGGCAAAGAATATGTTTATGAAGAGATATTTAAAAGATTACTAAAAAATGATTACAGAATTGAAACAATACTTCCTTTGGGAGGAAAAACCAATGTATTAAAAGAATATATAATAAAGGGTGAATTTGATAATCGAGGAACGCCCAATATATTTTTAGTAGATGGTGATTTTGATAGGTATATTAGCTATGATGTTGTTGGAAAAGGTGACTTTCCTGAGGAGACAGAAGCTAATTTAGAAGAGTTTGTAAGTAATAAAATTATCAATTCAGATTCAGTTATCTACTTGGAAACATATAATATTGAGAGTTATTATGTAGATGAGAATGCTTCAAAAAAATTTATTAAAGGTATGCTTCGTAAAACTGATATGGAGTTGTCTGTAATTCTGAATTTTGAATGTTGGAAAAATAGAATTGTATCTGAGTCTAAGGATTTATTTCTCTTATATTGCTTTTTAATTAAATATAGAAATTTATATGGTTCCAAATACAATGGGGCTACCTCTAGATTATCAATTTCCACTGTAGATCGACCGCCATTTTTATTTTTAGATTCAAAAACTGGATTTAAAAATGACTCAAACGAGTATGATGAATTAAAAAGAGAAGTTCTTGGTGGACTCAGTGTGGAAAATCCGGGACTTGATCTTGATGAAGAACTGGAAAAAATAAAAAATGATTATGAAAATATAAATGGCAATGACTACTACAATCTAATTTGTGGGAAATTCCTTCTGACGAGTCTCCACAAGTATCTGAAAAATATTTGTGGAAAAGATATTAAATTTCCACAACTTGAATGGAATCTAATTTGTGATTTTGATATTAATAAATTGAATTTCCTAAAAGAGAGGATTGACAGAATAATGATTAATCATTCGGCTAGTGAATAAGTAGACATCCGTCCAATGTCATTAAGTTAAGAAATTCAAATACAATTCTGTATTTGGGTTTCTTTTTTATGTGATAAACTATAGTTAAGGAGGTATTTCGTAAGCGCGTCATAACAAGGTATCTATTATTCATGGAGCTCCTCCTGTATACTATTAGTAAAGTAAAACTATTGGAGGATATTTAAATGCCACAACCTATTGTTCCTGTAGAGATTCCACAATCTCGTCGTTTTGATTCTAAAAAGAGAAATGATATTCTGCTTAAAATTCGTATTGGCAAGCT
>JAWHFN010000107.1:0-5765 GCA_032565555.1 Streptococcus mitis
CCGAATTTTTATCGTTCTCAATATCAAAAAAGAAAGGACAAATTTCGTCCTTTCTAGATCTTAGCTTTTCTTCAACCCACTACAGTTGACAAAGAGCCAATTTTTTTTGCTCTACTTTAACTAGATGAAAAAAAGAGCTAGCCTCAGCTAACTCTTATCCTATGCGGAGAGAGGGACTTGAACCCTCACGACCTAAAGCGGTCACAGGATCCTTAGTCCTGCGCGTCTGCCAATTCCGCCATCCCCGCGTCGATTACTTTACTAGTATATCAACTTTTGGGATGCTTGTCAACACTTTTTTTCAAATTTTTTCATTTCATCAACCAAATTACTCTGAAATTTCATTTAGATTTTCATCTACAAACTTAGCTCCGAGTGTATTTTTGAAATGGCCTAGAGCAAATTGATGATTTTCAGGCCAGATGGAAGCAACGGCTGGTTTAACAATCTCGATATCATATCCTAGATTATAGGCATCTATAGCTGTATGCAGGACACAAATATCCGTCAAGACTCCTGTTAAGATAACTGTAGAAATTCGACGCTCTCTCAAGCGGATATCCAGGTCAGTCCCTGAAAAAGCTGAGTAATGGCGTTTATCCATCCAAAAGACACGACTGTCTGAACCATGCTCTTGATAAAACTCCCCCAAATCTCCGTATAAATTGCGTCCACTAGTCCCAATCAAATTATGAGGAGGAAATAGTTTACTTTCTGGATGAAAACAATCGTTTTCTTCGTGAGCATCAATGGTAAAAAAGATGTAATCTCCGCGTTCAAAAGCTAATCGAGTCACCTTGCTGATGGCATCCGAAATCGCCTGAGCTGGAGCACCTGCTGTCAGCTTCCCACTATCAGCAACAAAATCTTCTGTATAATCAATCGAAATTAAAGCCTTAGTCATTAGTAATCTCTTTTCTTCACTTCTTCAAAAATATCTGAAATCAAGACCTTAAGATAGGTTCCCTTCATTCCAAGTGAGCGACTTTCAATAATCCCCGCAGACTCAAGTTTACGAAGGGCATTGACAATCACAGAGCGAGTGATTCCGATACGATCTGCAATCACTGACGCAGTCAACTGCCCTTCATTTCCATTTAATTCCCCTAAAATTGCTGAAACAGCACGAAGCTCGGAGTAAGAAAGGGTATTAACCGCCATGGTAACAGCCGTACGGCGACGAATATTTTTCTCATCTTCTTCACGTTGGAAATTAAGGAGTTGAATCCCAACAACGGTACTGGCAATCTCAACAAGGATCAAATCCTCATCTTCGAATTTTTTATCATTGCGCCAAATAATCAAAGAACCAAGACGAATCCCTGATACATGAATCGGTGCAATAGTCGTCAAACCATCTGGAAAGTCGGCACGACTTTCCACAGGGAAAATACTCAAATCATGATCAACTGTCAGATTGGCTTCTGTATCGTAGATCATGTTCGCTCCTTGAATGTAGTCATCTGGGAAAATCTTAGTTTGGAAGAACTGCTCTACACGATCTGTATTGGTTTTGTAACGCATGAAATAACCAAGGAGACGTCCCTTGCTATTGACGATACAGGCGTTACAGTCAATAATATCTGCCAATTGACGGGTAATCGCATTGTATGGAAGTTCTTCCTGCAACTGCTCCTCTGAGCGCTTCAGGATAGAAGTAATTTTTCTTGTTTTTTCTAATAAATGTGCCATTTTTCACCTCGAATTTAATCGCTATCATTATAACATAAACAGCTTAAATTTTCAATTATTATCTGAAAATTGCTTATTTAATTGCAATTTGAAAAAACAAGAATATTTTTAATTAAATTGCTTCTTTTCTATTGACAAGCTCCCTATTTTTGTGTATTATAATATTACAAGAATATAATATATCTATTTTATTTATCTTTCTTTTTCCATTCGGTCTCCTTATATAAAAAAGCGATTCATTTTGAACCGCTTTTTCTTATTTATCGCCCTTGTTACGAATAACAAAGCCTGTTTGCTTTTCGCTTGAAGTATTGCGTGGTTTTTTATTATCCTTACGGTAACGTCTGTCTTTATCAAAACGATCATTTCCACGACTTCCTTTTTTGAAATCATCACGACGACCATTACCACGGCGATCACGGTCTCGGCGGTCGTCCCCACGACGGCCTCCACGACCTCCCTTAGCTTTACCACCGAATCCATTACCTGATGGTTTAAATGGCAGTGGTTTTTCACGTGCAATCTCCACTTCAGGAAGACTATCTGGATCTTGAACAGTCAGACTCAAGATATACATTGCCAATTCTTCTGGAGTAAATTCGGCAGCTAGCTTACGAGCATCCTTACCAAATTTCTCAAAGTTGGCACGGATTGTCTCATCTGCAAAATCACGTTCGATTTTCTTGAGAGCTACCTGTTTTTTAGCTTGGAAGGCTTCTTCTGCACTTGCAGGTTTGAGACCTTTCATGCGTTTCTTAGTCAAGTTTTCAATGATTTGAAGGTAGCCCATTTCATTTGGTGATACGAAAGTAATCGACTGACCTGACTTACCGGCACGACCTGTACGACCGATACGGTGAACATAACTTTCAGGATCTTGTGGAATATCGTAGTTATAGACATGGGTCACACCTGAAATATCCAAGCCACGCGCTGCAACGTCTGTCGCAACCAAAACATCAAGATTACCATTTTTGAAGTCACGAAGGACACGAAGACGTTTGTTTTGGTCTAAATCTCCATGAATTCCTTCTGCACGGAAGCCACGGATTTTCAAACCACGAGTCAATTCATCCACACGGCGTTTGGTACGACCAAATACGATAGCAAGTTCTGGTTGTTCCACATCCATGAGACGGGTCATAGTATCAAATTTTTCTTGTTCCTTGACACGAATATAGTATTGGTCAACCAATTCTGTTGTCAATTCCTTAGCCGCAATCTTCACATGCTCAGGTTCTTTCATAAACTGAACACCGATACGTTTGATGGCATCTGGCATAGTTGCTGAGAAAAGCAAAGTTTGACGGTTTTCAGGGACACGAGAAATGATTGCTTCGATATCTTCAAGGAAGCCCATGTTGAGCATTTCATCCGCTTCGTCAAGGATAAGAGTTTCAATATCTTGTAATTTCAAGGCCTTGCGTTTAATCAAGTCCAAGAGGCGACCTGGAGTTCCCACCACGATATGGGCACCAGATTTAAGAGCCTTAATTTGCTTTTCAATGCTTGAACCGCCATATACTGAGCGAACTTTGACTCCCTTACTACGACCAAAGCGGAAGAGTTCTTCTTGACTTTGGACAGCGAGTTCACGAGTTGGAGCGATGACCAAAGCTTGGATGGTCGCTTCTTCGGTACGGATCTTTTCAAGGGTAGGCAAGCCAAAGGCTGCAGTTTTTCCTGTACCAGTCTGAGCTTGACCGATAACGTCCTTACCTTCAAGAGCCAATGGAATGGTTTGTTCTTGGATAGGACTGGCTTCTACAAAACCAGCTTTTTCAATCTCTGCTAGCAAATCAGCAGACAAGTTTAATTCATTAAATTTCACGTTATTCTTCTTTCTAAAGGTGGTGCGAAGCCACCCTATAGGGCTTAGTTTATACTTTTCTTTTTATGACGTATTTTCATATACTGGATACAAAATCGTGTTGCTTCTTTTCCACAAAAGAAAAGTACTGTTTTCTTTGCAACCTATCTAGTATAACACAAGAGAGAAGCAAAAGATAGCCTAATCCGTCGATAAAGTCATGTAAACGATTTTTCTGAGAAAATAAAGTTAAACTTTCCACTATTTCATAAACTTTTTAAAGCGTAGCAGAATTGTGCAAAAGTTTTTTTCTTGTGCTAGAATGAAATTCGAATAGGAGGAACTCTAAATGTTAACTTATGATTTAATCGTTATCGGATTTGGTAAAGCTGGTAAAACACTAGCAGGTAAATTGGCTTCAGCTGGCAAAAAAGTTGCCCTCGTTGAACGTAGCAAAGCTATGTACGGTGGAACTTGTATCAACATCGGTTGTATCCCAACTAAAACTTTGCTAGTTGCTGCTGAAAAAGACTTGTCTTTTGAAGAAGTCATTGCTACCAAAAACACTATCACTGGTCGCCTCAACGGTAAAAACTATGCGACTGTTGCTGGTACAGGCGTAGATATCTTTGATGCGGAAGCTCACTTCCTTTCAAATAAAGTCATCGAAATCCAAGCTGGTGATGAAAATAAAGAACTGACTGCTGAAACAATCGTCATCAACACTGGTGCTGTTTCAAACGTCTTGCCAATTCCTGGACTTGCTACAAGTAAAAACGTCTTTGACTCAACAGGTATCCAAAACTTGGACAAATTACCTGAAAAACTTGGAGTCCTTGGTGGTGGAAATATCGGTCTTGAATTTGCTGGCCTTTACAACAAACTTGGAAGCAAGGTTACAGTCCTAGATGCCTTGGATACTTTCCTTCCTCGTGCAGAACCTTCCATCGCAGCTCTTGCTAAACAATACATGGAAGAAGACGGTATTGAATTGCTTCAAAACATCCGTACTACTGAAATCAAAAACGACGGTGACCAAGTCCTTGTCGTAACTGAAAATGAAACTTACCGTTTCGACGCCCTTCTTTACGCAACTGGACGCAAACCAAATGTAGAACCACTTCAACTTGAAAATACAGATATTGAACTAACTGAACGTGGCGCTATTAAAGTAGACAAACATTGTCAAACAAACGTTCCTGGTGTCTTTGCAGTTGGAGATGTCAACGGTGGCCTTCAATTTACTTACATTTCACTTGATGACTTCCGTGTTGTCTACAGCTACCTTGCTGGAGATGGCAGCTACACACTTGAAGACCGTCTCAATGTACCAAACACCATGTTCATCACACCTGCACTTTCACAAGTTGGTTTGACTGAAAGTCAAGCAGCTGATTTGAAACTTCCATACGCCGTTAAGGAAATTCCTGTTGCAGCAATGCCTCGTGGTCACGTAAATGGAGACCTTCGCGGAGCCTTCAAAGCTGTTGTCAATACTGAAACAAAAGAAATTCTTGGAGCAAGCATCTTCTCAGAAGGTTCTCAAGAAATCATCAACATCATCACTGTTGCTATGGACAACAAGATTCCTTACACTTACTTCACAAAACAAATCTTCACTCACCCAACCTTGGCTGAGAACTTGAATGACTTGTTTTCGATTTAAGTTGAGATTTAATCGTATCGAACAGCCCTCTTGGGGCTGTTTTTACTTCTGCGGAATCTCATACTCTTCGAAAATCAAATTCAAACTACGTCAGCTTCACCTTGCCGTACTCAAGTACAGCCTGCGGCTAGCTTCCTAGTTTGCTCTTTGATTTTCATTGAGTATCAAATCTGTCTTTTCCTTCTTTTATGATATAATAGAAACATGAACTTAAAAACTACTTTGGGCCTCCTTGCTGGGCGTTCTTCTCACTTCATCTTGAGCCGTCTTGGTCGTGGAAGTACCCTCCCAGGAAAACTTGCCCTTCAATTTGATAAAGATATTTTACAAAATCTAGCTAAGAACTACGAGATTGTCGTGGTCACTGGAACAAATGGAAAAACCCTGACAACTGCCCTCACTGTCGGCATTTTAAAAGAGGTTTATGGTCAAGTTCTGACCAACCCAAGCGGTGCCAACATGATCACAGGAATTGCGACAACCTTCTTAACAGCCAAATCTTCAAAAACTGGGAAAAATATTGCCGTTCTAGAAATCGATGAAGCCAGCCTATCTCGTATCTGTGACTATATCCAGCCAAGCTTATTTGTTATCACC
>JAWHFN010000108.1:0-5764 GCA_032565555.1 Streptococcus mitis
TGTATGGCAAGTTAGTTGCTTCATCTTGTGCTTTGAAGAAGGCTGCTGCTTCTTCACGTGTACAAACTACTTCACCTTCAGCGAAGCCTTCAACATATTTAATGTTAACAGGAACTTCTACTTTCAATACATCAATGTTAAAGCGTGGGTCTGAGAAGACTTTCATAGCACCGATAACTTTGTGTGGTTTTACTTTCGCGTATTCTACAGAACCAGCGTCAGCAATTTTTTCATCGTAAGCAAGGATTTCAAGGAAGAATGGGATATCTTCAGCCACACACTCAGAACCGATGCGTTCGATATAAGCTTGTTTTTCTTGGTTGAGTTCGTCTGAGCTATCTACATCATAGTAAAGCAAGAATTTAACTGCATCTGCACCTTCTTCTTTAATACGTTTTGCAGACCAAACATCCAAGCAGTCAGGCAAGCGTTTTGTACTTGTTGTGTCATAACCTGTTTTTTCATAAGCAAGGAGAAGACCAGCTTTTTCATCAAGAGCTTTAGTTGCTGGAAGTCCATACTCAGGGTCAAGAAGCATTGATGAAGCGTATTTAGTCAATTCATCTGCTACCAAGACTTTAAGTTCTTCCATTTGAGCCACTGTTGGTTCTTCTGTTTGGTGTTGAGCCATGAGGCGTTTCAAAGCACCACGTTGGTCAAATGCAAGAGCTGAGATAATTCCATTTTCATCAGAAAGTTTTTCTAAGCGTGCACGTTTTTGTTCTGTTAAAGCCATTTTATACCTCTTTTACTATTAATTGATCATATAGAGCTTGATAGTTGGCCATGTTGATATGACCAGTCATTTTTTCTTGAGCATTGAGCATACCAAGGACATTTGCCTTGATGAGTAATTCTGAATCCGATTCTTTGTGAAGTAGTCCTGAAGAAATTCCTGCCACAGTAGAGTCTCCAGATCCGACAGGGTTGACTACCTGAATTCTAGGAATATCTACCTTGTAGAAAATATCACCATGTTTGGCAAAGGCACCGTTAGCACCAAGTGAAACGATAATCCATTCAATCCCTGCAAACAAAGGTTCTTGAAGGACTTCTTTTAATTCATCCAAATCCTCAGAAACTTCTCTTCCAAGAAGCTGAGATAATTCCTCATTATTTGGTTTGATGACTGTTGGTTTATGTGGTGATTCAAGAACAGCCTGAAGAGCAGCACCAGAGCAGTCCAAGACTACAGGTTTACCAGCTTGATTAGCAAGTTCTACTAAGCTCGCATAGTAATCAACTGGAAGACCAGCTGGGAGACTACCTGAAATAGCGACTACTTCAACTGAATCCAGGAGATTTTTGAAATGTACCAAAAAGTCTTGACCTTCCTGCTCCAATACAACAGGACCTTTTTCAAGAACTTCTGTTTGATTGTCTCCGTGGAGAATAGCGATACAGTTCCGAGTTTCTCCCTGAATTGAGAAGAAATCTTTCTTTACTTGATCATCGATATTTTCAACCAAAAACTCACCAAGTTTGCCACCCACTAAACCAGTAGCAAGAACAGAATCCCCAAATTCTGAAAGTACTCGGGTAACATTGAGTCCCTTACCACCAGCCGTTTTGGTTACATCCACCACACGATTGACAGTATCAATCTTCAACTCATCCAAGGGATAGGAAATATCAATGGACGGATTCATTGTGACTGTTAAAATCATAGGTCACCTCTTAGTCGTGGTATTCACCGCGATCCCATTTTTCAAGGAATTCTGTAAAGAAGTTTGCATCTGCTTGATGAGCATTGTGAGTTTCAACGTGCTCAATTTTAGCGATCAATTTTTTGTTTTCTTCAGATGGCTTGTATTCAGCATTGATGAAAGCTTCAATGATATCACACATGAGCAATTCACCAGTAATCTTACCACCGAAACCGATAACGTTGGCATTGAGTTCTTCTTTAGCATAAAGTGCTGTTGTCATATCACGAACCAAGGCAGAGCGTACACCTGGAACTTTGTTAACAGCGTTATTGATACCAACACCAGTACCACAGATACATACCCCAAGATCAGCTTGACCGCTAGTTACGGCTTCACCAACTTTTTTACCAAAGATTGGGTAGTGAGTACGTGTATGGTCATATGTACCAAAGTCAATGACTTCATATCCTTTTGATTTCAAAAATTCTGAAACCGCCATTTTTTCATCTGTTACGATGTGGTCACATCCAATTGCAATTCTCATTTTTAACTTACCTTTCTTACTGTAATCTAATTAGCACATTTTGTTCAACATGTCGACACGAATTTGGTGACGTCCACCATCGTATTTACCGTTAACAAATCCTTTAGCGATATTTTTAGCCAATTCATCACCAACAAGTTGTGCACCCATAGTGATCATACGTGAGTTGTTGTGACCACGAGTCATATAAGCTGAACGTTCGTCAGATACCTCTGCAGCAACCATTCCTTTAATCTTAGTTGCAACCATAAATGGACCAGCCCCATAAGCATCAATCACGATACCAAGGTTTTGTTCTTCTTTGTTTACTTCTGCAGCAACAGCAAGAGTCACATCAACAAAGTCTTGACCATCAGCTGTAACATCCACAACGTGGAAGTTCTCTTTTTCCAAGAAGTCTTTCACAACTTCTTTCAATCTCAAACCTGCAGCATCTGCACCGATAACAATAGACATATTGTATACTCCTTTTTATTTTTCTAGGCTAGTAAAACCTTTTATAGTTAGCAGTTTACCTACAAAAAGCTTTCTAGCAGTTTATTGACAAATTGGATTGAATGAGATGAATGACACCTTATTCAAGTTTAGGAAACCAGTTTCCTAGAAATAATCCTTCTCCACGAAAGAGAATATAACAAGTGATTGTTTGTTTGTTACAAACATCATTTGTTGTTTACAAACATAATATACTCCTATTTTCTGAAAAAGTCAACAGTTAGTGTTTGTTTTTGTGTTTTATTTTTTAATCTAAAAAATTTCGATGTCAAAACCAATTTGATCTACTCGACCAGGTTCTAGGAGACGAACATTCTTCTTATCTTCTAGATGATCTCCTTCTTCAAGGGATGTTGACAATCCAGACCATGGTTCAAAGGCAATGAAAGGACCTTTATTAAAAGTTGACCAGATAATGAGATTTGAGAACTCTGCAAAGTGCACTTTCAATCCCTTATCATGTTTACGAGAACGAAGGGCAATTGTTCTAGATTGCAATTCATCTAAGGTGACTGCATCCGTGCTGAAAAGATCATAGCTGAGGTCTAATTCTTTTTGACCCTCTAGCCATGGACTTCTATCTTGAAAATCCAGCATACCCGTTTCTGGGAAAGGACGTGGAACAGAGCAAGTCTCTTCTTTCTCAAACTCTAAATAGTAATCTTCATAGACCTCGTCATCCAGTAGAGGACAATTAAAGCCTGGATGTCCACCAATAAAGTAAGGCATGACCTTACTAGTTTCTTTGTTGAAAATCTTGTATTGAGTTCGTACTGTCTTGCCAGTAAGGATATAAGTGATTTCTAGTCGGAAATGATAAGGATAGTTTTGATAACTATTCTCATCGTCTTCAATTGCAAAAGTTACACTCTGATCTGTCTGTTCAACTAATTCAAATTCTTTCTTGCGAACTAAACCATGACGAGGAATCTTTCCTTTGCTTTCTTGCCCTTTCTCATCTATATAAAATGCTGTATCCTCTCTTAACGAACCACAAATAGGAAAGAGAACAGGAGCTTGTCCACTCCAATAAGTAGCATCCCCTTGCCACAAATATTCAAGTCCCTCAGCATCTTTTATAGAAGAAAGAGCTCCACCAAAACTGTTAAATTGAACACTTAATTGTTCTGATTTTAATTCAATTACCATTATTTTCTCCGATTTCTTGATAGTTTATAAAAAAACTAGGCTGTCACTTCTAATGGATTTAGACAACCTAGCTTTAACAATTTACATTTTATAGGAGCGCATTATTTTGCTTTTGCTGCGTACTCTTCGTTACGTTTGATCATTTGTTTTCTGTACCATGCAAAGATACCGATATAGAATACAAGGAAGACTACAGCACCAAGGATTGCTTTGATATCACCTGTTGTAGTGTTACCAATTGTCCAACCAAGAAGTTTTTCGATTGGTCCTTCAAGAGTTGAGTGAGTGATCAATTGAGTTTCGCTCACACCTGCTGGGAAGGCACCTACACCTTTAGCAAGTTCTGTTGCAAATGGTGCAATAAGTGTACCTGAAAGAAGGAAGAGTGGCAACAAGAGTGTTCCGAAGATAATCATACGGAGCAATTTACCACGAGTTACAACCAAGAGAGCTGGAGTAACACCCATAGCGATGATACCTGCAAGTGGCAAGATACCATTTCCGACTTTTGAAAGAAGCACAGCTTCAATCAACATGATTGGTGCAAGTACGTTGGCACAAGCCCAGATTTCAGCACGACCAGCGATGAAAGGCCAGTCAAGACCGATGTTAAATTTACGTCCTTGAAGACGTTTAGTAGCAACGTTTGTAATACCTTGTGATAGTGGTTCTACGGCTGCGATGAACCATGAACCGATAAGTGAGAAGAGTTCCAAAGATACACCAGCAGTCAAACCAAGAGACAACCATCCTCTGATAACAAGACGCCATTTATCTGCATCTGCAACACCTGCAATTGGATGTGGAGTTCCCATAATACCGATAACGATACCAAGGATGAAACCGATAAAGAATTTAGATCCCCAGAAACCGATTTTTTTGTTCAATTTAGCAGCATCAAAGTCATATTTATCAAGACCTGGGAAGAATTTTTCAAAAATCTTATCCAAAACCATGATAACTGGGTTCATCATGTAGTTCATGTGAGTTGATGTCATTGGTGATGAACTTGGTGCGTTAAGAAGGTCATCAAATGTAGGTTTCATCAAGTCAGAGTTGATAATTTTCAACACACCAACAAGTACGATAGCTGCTGTAGCAATCAAGAGTGAAACCCCTTGGCTCACACCATTGTTGTCAGCATACCATTTAATCAAGAGACCTGTGATAGACAAGTGCCAGATATCAAAGATATCAACGTCAAGTGTATCAGTTTTCTTCATGGCTAGCATCACTATGTTGACAATCAACATGATGAGCAAGAAGTATAGTGTCCAAGCAGATCCCCAAGTGATTGTTGCAAGTGGTGCCCAACCAACGTCAGTGATACTCAATTGGATACCAGTGTTTTCAACAAATTTTGCTAGCGACGCTGAGAAAGCAGTGTTTAGCATACCGATGATGGCACCGATACCTGTAAGAGCGATGGCAAGTTTGATACCACCTTCAAGCGCTTTGGAGAATTTCACTCCAAAAAGTAGAGCCAATATTGTCAAAATGATCAACATGATGACAGGACCACCCATATCTAAGACGGGTGTGAAAACCTCTTTGATTAGGTCAAAGATTGCATCCATAACAGTTCCTCCCTTTTTTATGTTATATGAATGTTAACAAATTAAAATTAGCTTAACCCGTGTTCTTTGATAGCTGCTTCAATATTGTCAAATACTGGAGCACTCATTGCTGGGATACGGAATAAGATTGGTCCAGCTTCGATAACTGGAATACCTGGGTCAAAACCAAGGTCTGTCGCAGCAATTGGTGTAAAGATGTCATAACCTTTGATAAGATCTTCGTTAACGTCTTTGACCATAACTGCATCACAGTGAACATCAAAACCACGGTTTGAAAGTTCTTCTTCAAGAGCACTTTTAATTTGGTGGCTTGAGTTAACACCTGCACCGCAGGCAGCAAGAATTTTAAT
>JAWHFN010000109.1:0-5748 GCA_032565555.1 Streptococcus mitis
GTCCAAGTCTCCTAAGCTCTCTTGGTGTAGCACCAGGAACAGACAATTCAGTCATTAAAACAGTTGGATTGGATAAATACAAAGAATTGATTGATGATGCAAATAGTGAAAAAATAGATCTGCAAAAACGTTATTCTAAATATGCTAAGGCGCAAGCTTGGTTAACAGATAGTGCTCTAGTTATTCCTGTACACTCAGACGGTGCCCAAATGTTAGTAACGAAGAAAGTATTAGGTAGTGGTGCTGATGGTTGGGTTGGTGACAAAACAGGGGAAAACAGTTATAAATATCTTAAACTCCAAGATAAGATTGTCACTACTAAAGAAATGGATGAGTTCCGCAAGAAATTTGCTGATGAAAAAGCCAAATCCAATGCTGATTATCAGAAGAACTTAGACCGTCATATTCAAGACTAATCGAATCTCCTCTTTTGAGGAGATTTTTTATGTCGCGGTCTCCATGTAAGCACTTTAAAAAAGAGTTATTTTTTCCTAAAAATGATATAATGAGAGAACGATAGAAAGGAAGTATTTATGGAACAAAAAGAGAAACATTTTAGCCTATCTTGGTTTTTCAAGTGGTTTTTGGATAACAAGGCCATTACGGTATTTTTGGTAACCTTATTATTGGGACTGAATCTTTTTATTTTAAGTAAGATTAGTTTTCTATTTTCACCTGTTTTAGACTTTTTGGCAGTCGTGATGCTGCCAGTTATTCTATCTGGTTTGCTATATTATTTATTAAATCCTATTGTTGATTGGATGGAGAAGCATAAGGTCAATCGTGTCATAGCAATCAGTACTGTTTTTGTGATTATCGCTATCTTTATCATTTGGGGCTTGGCAGTAGCGATTCCAAATCTGCAACGTCAAGTTTTAACATTTGCAAGAAATGTACCAATCTATCTTGAAGATGCTGATCGGGTTATTGATGATTTGGTAACCAAGCGTTTACCAGATGATTTCAGGCCTCAGTTAGAACAAGTTTTGACAAACTTCTCTAGTCAGGCTACAGTTTGGGCGAGCAAGGTTTCTTCTCAGGCAGTAAACTGGGTGAGTGCCTTTATTAGTGGGGCATCTCAAGTGATTGTTGCCTTGATTATCGTTCCTTTCATGCTCTTTTATCTCTTACGTGATGGGAAAGGCCTGCGTCACTATTTGACCCAATTCATGCCAACGAAATTGAAAGAACCTGTTGGACAAGTTTTATCAGATGTGAATCAACAGTTGTCTAACTATGTTCGAGGGCAAGTAACAGTGGCTATTATTGTAGCGGTAATGTTTATCATCTTCTTCAAGATCATTGATCTACGCTATGCGGTTACGCTGGGTGTTACTGCTGGTATCTTAAATCTGGTTCCTTATCTTGGTAGCTTCTTAGCCATGCTCCCTGCTCTAGTATTGGGTTTGATTGCTGGTCCAGTCATGCTTTTGAAAGTAGTGATTGTCTTTATCGTAGAACAAACTATTGAAGGCCGTTTTGTCTCTCCATTGATTTTGGGAAGTCAATTAAACATCCATCCCATTAATGTTCTCTTTGTCTTGTTAACTTCAGGATCCATGTTTGGCATCTGGGGAGTCTTGCTCGGTATTCCGGTTTATGCCTCTGCTAAAGTTGTCATTTCAGCGATTTTTGAATGGTATAAGGTAGTTAGTGGCCTATATGAACTAGAGGGAGAGGAAGCTAAGAGTGAACAATAGTCAACAGATGTTACAGGCTTTGGAAGAGCAAGATTTAGTTAAGGCAGAGCATTATTTCGTCAAAGCTTTAGAAAATGATCCAAGTGAGCTTCTTTATGAATTAGCGACTTATCTAGAAGGAATTGGTTTCTATCCTCAGGCCAAGGAAATTTACCTGAAAATCGTAGAGGATTTCCCAGAGGTTCATCTTAATCTAGCATCTATTGCTAGCGAGGATGGTCAAATCGAAGAAGCCTTTGCCTATCTAGAGGAAATCCAAACTGACAGTGACTGGTATGTTTCTGCTTTGGCTCTGAAGGCAGACCTATACCAGTTGGAAGGTTTGACAGATGTGGGGCGTGAGAAATTGTTAGAAGCATTGACTTACTCAGAGGATCCTCTCTTGATATTGGGTTTAGCAGAGTTGGATAGTGAGTTGGAAAATTACCAAGAAGCTATTAAAGGCTATGCTCAGTTAGATAATCGTACTATTTATGAGCAAACAGGCATTTCCACCTATCAACGAATTGGCTTTGCCTATGCCCAGTTAGGGAAATTTGAAACAGCTATAGAGTTTTTAGAAAAAGCCCTGGAGTTAGAATACGATGACCTGACAGCTTTTGAGTTGGCCAGTCTTTACTTTGATCAAGAAGAATACCAAAAAGCTGTCCTCTACTTTAAGCAGATCGATACCATTTCTCCTGACTTTGAAGGCTATGAATATGGTTATAGCCAGGCCTTACATAAGGAACATCAAGTTCAAGAAGCCCTGCGTATCGCTAAGCAAGGGTTGGAGAAAAATCCTTTTGAAACAAGACTCTTGTTAGTAGCTTCACAATTTTCCTATGAATTGCATGATGCTAGTGGAGCAGAGAACTACCTCCTTACTGCTAAAGAAGATGCTGAGGATACGGAAGAAATCTTACTCCGTCTAGCAACTATTTATCTGGAGCAGGAACGTTATGAGGATATTCTAGACTTGCAAAGTGAGGAGCCAGAAAATCTCTTGACCAAGTGGATGATTGCTCGTTCCTATCAAGAAATGGACGATTTGGATACTGCCTATGAGCTTTACCAAGAGTTGGCAGTAGATTTAAAGGACAATCCAGAGTTTCTGGAACACTATATCTATCTCTTGCGTGAATTGGGCTACTTTGAGGAAGCAAAAGTCAATGCACAAGCTTACTTAAAACTGGTTCCAGATGATGTGCAAATGCAAGAATTGTTTGAGACATTGTAAGAATCCATTAGTTACAGAAAACTGCAAGTTATTACTAGAAGATAACTGCGGTTTTTTGTTTTAAAAAGAACAATTTTCAACTAATATATTCTCTTGAAAAAGTTTCAACTAGGATTATAATATAAAATTATGAGTGATAGAGGAAGGAATAATGCTTGATACGATAGCTCTACCGATTGAAGTCCGACACATTATTCTCATTTTATTGTCTTGTTTATCTGGTTTTATCATTGGCTATGAAAGAAAGTCTAAGCACAAGTAGGCTAGGAGAAAGACTCATATTTTAGTTGCCTTAACTGCAACTTTAATGATGATTTTATCAAAAGAAGCTTTCTTGGATACGCCTAATTATGATACTTCTAGGGTTGCGGCCCAAATTGTCAGTGGAATTAGTTTCATTGGTGGCGGTATTATTTTCATGAGGGATAAAAAATTAGCGGTATCACCACAGCAGCCGGTATTTGGGCAACTGCAGGGATTGGAATGGCGATTGGAGCAGGTTTTGCTTTTCTAGGCTTATTTTGTAGTCTAATTGTTGTCTCTGTTCAGAAAAGTAGCTCCAAATTTTTGAAAAGCGATACCCATTATCATATCAGAATGACTGGATTTGTAACCAATAAACCTTCAATAGATACCTTGAATATTCTCATTGAACAGAAGGGATTTTACAATCTAAATATTGACATGGATAGGAATAAAAGTGGTTATAATCTTACGATTAGAGCAAATCACGATAAATCCATTTCTTACAAAAATATGGCTGAGGTTTTATGGCAATGTGACGACAATTTTTATATAAATCAGGTTAAGATTGTTTCATTAGAAAGATAGAGTTTTGTGTTCATAGCAAAACTCTTATGGGTGAATGGGGAAAGATACTTCTTATTCCCTATACTATGTATCAGTAGGAATTGACATAAAAGCATCAGATTAGCTCAGATAACATAATGAGCTGGGAATATCTTGAAAACAAAGATTAGTTTATATGTTTTGGAATCGTTTTCTGTCACAATCTTTCGGGAAAGTAGTTGCTAAAAGATGTAAAAATTGATAGAATAAGGATTGTCTAAAAAATTTTAAGGAGAATCTATCAAATGGATTTCACATGGGCAATTAAATATGCCACTGAATTTTTGGGAACTGCTATTTTGATCATTCTTGGAAATGGTGCAGTTGCCAACGTTGAACTTAAAGGTACGAAAGGTCACCAAAGTGGCTGGATCGTTATCGCTGTTGGTTATGGTATGGGGGTTATGATCCCAGCTTTGATGTTTGGTAACGTATCTGGAAACCACATCAACCCAGCCTTCACTCTTGGACTTGCAATCAGCGGTCTTTTCCCTTGGGCACAAGTTGCGCCTTATATCATTGCACAAGTTTTGGGTGCTATCTTTGGTCAAGCCTTGGTTGTGGCAACACACCGCCCATACTACTTGAAAACTGAAAATCCAAACAACATTTTGGGTACTTTCTCAACAATTTCAAGTTTGGATAATGGTACAAAAGAATCACATTTTGCAGCAACTGTTAATGGTTTTGTAAATGAGTTTGTTGGATCATTTGTTCTTTTCTTTGCAGCCCTTGGAATGACTAAAAACTTCTTTGGTTCTGAAGTGCTTCAATACATGAAACAAATGGCTAGTCAAGCAGGTCAAAATGTTGACTTTTCTGATTTAGCAATCAAAGCCCAAGTAGCACCACATACTGCTTCAGGACTTTCAGTAGCTCACTTGGCACTTGGATTCCTTGTTATGGCCTTGGTAACATCACTTGGTGGACCTACAGGACCTGCTTTGAACCCAGCCCGTGACTTGGGACCACGTCTCCTTCATGCTTTCCTTCCAAAATCAGTTCTTGGTGAGCACAAAGGCGATTCAAAATGGTGGTATTCTTGGGTACCAGTAGTAGCACCTATCGCAGCAGCAATTGCGGCAGTAGCTATTTTCAAATTCCTTTACTTATAAGAAATTGAGTTCTCAATCCATTGTAATGGATTGAAGAAAAATTAAAAACGCATAATATTGTACTGACCCCAAAAAGTTAGACAATTATTTAAGCAAAGGATTTAGTTCTGTATTGTACGGGGCTAAGTCCTTTTAGTTTTACCTTAATTCGTTTGTTGTTGTAGTAATCAATTGTAGTAATCAATATAGTCTACAATAGCTTGTTCCAAGTGTTCAAGTGACTGAAACGTATTCTCATAACCATAAAACATTTCAGACTTAAGAATGCCAAAGAAAGATTCCATCATACCGTTATCTGGGCTATTTCCCTTACGTGACATAGATGGCTGGATTCCCTTATTCTTTAAAAAATGATGATAGAAATCGTGTTGGTATTGCCCTCCTTGGTCACTATGGAGAATTGTATTTTCGTAATGGTTCTCTGTAAAGGCTTGTTCTAGCATAGCTTTCATTTGTACTAAGTTCGGCGAAGTAGAAAGATTGTAGGAGATAATTTCGCTGTTAAAGCCATCTAAAACTGGTGATAAATAAAGCTTTAGTCTACTTGCTGGAATGGCAAATTTTGTCACATCTGTGTAGCATTTTTGCATTAGTTTGGTTGCTTCAAATTGACGTTGAATAAGATTATCTGCTTTCTTGCCAACATCTCCTTGGTATGAAGAATACTTCCGTTTACGGCGAATTCGAGCCGTTAAACCAAGTACTTTCATCAGACGCTGCGCCTTCTTATGGTTCACTACAAAGCCACGATTTCGTAATTCTAGAGTCATGCGACGATAGCCGTAATTTCCTTTATGCTCAGTATAAATTGACTGAATTTCAGCTTTAATATCATAATCTTTATCGCTTTGATCCAGCTGTTTTA
>JAWHFN010000110.1:0-5739 GCA_032565555.1 Streptococcus mitis
GAATGGCGATATGATTCATGCGGCCTATGACCTTGGTGCCAGCCAATTTCAGATGTTCAAAGAAATCATGCTTCCTTACCTGACTCCGTCTATCATTGCAGGTTATTTCATGGCCTTTACCTATTCGCTAGATGACTTTGCCGTGACCTTCTTTGTAACGGGAAATGGCTTTTCAACCCTGTCAGTCGAGATTTACTCTCGTGCTCGCAAGGGGATTTCGCTAGAAATCAATGCCCTGTCTGCCCTCGTCTTTCTCTTTAGTATTATTCTGGTTGTTGGATATTACTTTATCTCACGTGAGAAGGAGGAGCAAGCATGAAAAAACTCTATTCATTTTTAGCAGGAATTGTAGCCATTATCCTCGTCTTATGGGGAATTGCGACGCATTTAGATAGTAAAATCAATAGCCGAGATAGTCAAAAACTGGTTATCTACAACTGGGGGGACTATATTGATCCTGAACTCCTGACTCAGTTCACAGAAGAAACAGGCATCCAAGTCCAGTACGAGACTTTTGACTCCAATGAAGCCATGTATACTAAGATCAAGCAGGGTGGAACGACCTACGATATTGCCATCCCTAGTGAATACATGATCAACAAGATGAAGGACGAAGACCTCTTGGTACCGCTTGACTATTCAAAACTTGAAGGTCTTGAAAATATCGGACCAGAGTTCCTCAACCAGTCCTTTGATCCAGGCAATAAATTCTCCATTCCTTACTTCTGGGGAACCTTGGGAATTGTCTACAATGAAACCATGGTAGAGGAAGCGCCTGAGCATTGGGATGATCTCTGGAAGCCAGAGTATAAGAACTCTATCATGCTTTTTGATGGGGCGCGTGAGGTGCTGGGTCTGGGGCTCAATTCCCTCGGCTACAGCCTTAACTCTAAAAATCAACAGCAGTTGGAAGAGACAGTAGATAAGCTCTATAAACTGACTCCAAATATCAAGGCTATTGTGGCGGACGAGATGAAGGGATACATGATTCAGAACAACGCTGCTATCGGCGTGACCTTCTCTGGTGAAGCCAGCCAAATGCTGGAGAAAAATGAAAATCTACGCTATGTGGTACCGACTGAGGCCAGCAACCTTTGGTTTGACAACATGGTCATTCCCAAAACAGTCAAAAACCAAGATGCAGCCTATGCCTTTATCAACTTTATGTTGAAACCTGAAAATGCTCTTAAAAATGCGGAGTATGTCGGCTATTCAACACCAAACCTACCAGCTAAGGAACTGCTCCCAGAGGAGAAAAAAGAAGATAAAGCCTTCTATCCAGATGCTGAAACTATGAAACACCTAGAAGTTTATGAGAAATTTGACCATAAATGGACAGGTAAATATAGCGACCTCTTCCTACAGTTTAAAATGTATCGGAAGTAGGAGTTAGAAGTCATAAAACGAATCAGTCAAGCTGGTTCGTTTTTTAATAGAAGTCAGTTTTTACAGCCATATCTTTTTCTATTCTAGTTGCTTATTTGCTTGCCCAGTAGTATACTAAGCTTAACCTTACAGAAAGCGGCAACAAATAATAAAAATGTCTACTTTTTTCAAAAAAAGTTTTTGGTCAACCTTTTTGACTTTTAATCAAACAGCTATACTATTCCATTTAAAGGATGGTTTGGATTGACAATACCTAACAACTGAGTCTATATATTTGGTGATAGGAAACTTTATATTTGCAAATATTTGCGTAGCTATATTTAGCAATTCGAAACTTTGGGATAAAAGTTGGGATAAAAAGAGTGATGGCAGTAAGAAAAAATATATTCTGAAAGAGTAATCAAAGATACAGGAAATTGGTCTGATTAAATGGAGATGATTTCCAGTTGACGCAAGCTTAAAAAAACGATATAATAAGAAAGTTGAGAATTGATTTTCAATTGTGTTAGTCCAGAGAAGTGGCGGTGCTGCGAGCCATCTAAGCTAGGAAGTCATGCTACTCAATTTAACAATTGCATAAGAACAAGAGAATGACAAGTTCATTGAATGAAGGTGGTACCGCGGTTTTTCGCCCTTCGTGATATGAGCTTGTCTTTTGATTTTTGGAGGTGTTGATGAAAACATTTCTTGTCAAACAAAAGTTTCGTCTTGGAGGCGAACGTTTCGCTATCAAGGATGACAGAGGAGAAATCACCTATCAGGTGGAGGGATCATTCTTTAAGATTCCTAAAACCTTTACCATCTATGATGCTAATGGTGAACAGGTTAGTCAGATCAGTAAAGAAATCTTGACCTTGCTTCCTCGATTTGAAATTCAGCTTCGGGATGGCTCGAGTTTTGTCATTCGCAAGAAGTTGACCTTCTGGCGAGATAAGTATGAGTTTGATAATCTAGGTCTTCGTATCGAGGGCAATATCTGGGATTTGGATTTCAAATTGTTGGATGATCGCGATCAGCTGATTGCAGAAATTAAGAAGGAACTCTTCCATCTGACCTCTACCTATACCGTAACGGTTCTGGAGGACGCTTATGCAGACCTAGTCATTTCCCTCTGTGTCGCGATTGACTATGTGGAAATGCTGGAAAGCCAATCACATTAAACAAGTAAATAAGGAGACAATATGAAACAACTATCTAGTGCACAAGTACGCCAAATGTGGCTTGATTTCTGGGCGACCAAAGGTCACTCAGTAGAACCATCAGTAAGTTTAGTTCCTGTAAATGACCCAACTCTTTTGTGGATCAACTCTGGGGTAGCAACCCTTAAGAAATACTTTGACGGGACCATCATTCCTGAAAATCCACGTATTACCAATGCTCAAAAGGCTATCCGTACCAACGACATCGAAAACGTAGGGAAGACTGCACGTCACCATACCATGTTTGAAATGTTGGGGAACTTCTCTATCGGGGATTACTTCCGTGACGAAGCTATCACTTGGGCTTATGAGCTTTTGACAAGCCCAGAATGGTTTGATTTCCCAGCTGAAAAACTTTACATGACCTACTATCCAGACGATAAAGATTCATACAACCGCTGGATTGAAGTGGGAGTGGATCCAAGTCACTTGATTCCAATCGAGGATAACTTCTGGGAAATCGGTGCAGGACCTTCTGGCCCAGATACAGAAATCTTCTTTGACCGTGGTGAAGCCTTTGACCCAGAAAATATCGGTCTTCGTCTCCTTGCAGAAGATATCGAAAACGACCGTTATATCGAAATCTGGAACATCGTTTTGTCACAATTTAACGCAGACCCTGCTGTTCCTCGTAGCGAATACAAGGAATTGCCACACAAGAACATTGATACGGGCGCTGGTTTGGAGCGTTTGGTGGCCGTTATCCAAGGGGCTAAGACCAACTTCGAAACAGACCTCTTCATGCCAATCATTCGTGAAGTGGAGAAATTGTCTGGTAAGGTCTATGACCAAGATGGCGACAACATGAGCTTTAAAGTTATCGCTGACCATATCCGTTCTCTTTCATTTGCCATCGGTGATGGTGCTCTTCCTGGAAACGAAGGACGTGGTTATGTCCTTCGCCGTCTTCTTCGTCGTGCTTCTATGCATGGTCAAAAATTGGGAATCAACGAGCCTTTCCTTTACAAACTCGTTCCAACCGTTGGAAAAATCATGGAAAGCTACTACCCAGAAGTGCTTGAAAAACGTGACTTTATCGAAAAAATCGTTAAGAGCGAAGAAGAATCATTTGCTCGTACCCTTCACTCAGGTCAACACTTTGCCCAAGGCATTGTAGCAGACTTGAAAGAAAAAGGTCAATCTGTCATTGCTGGATCAGATGTATTCAAACTTTATGACACTTATGGATTCCCAGTTGAATTGACTGAAGAAATCGCTGAAGAAGCTGGTATGACTGTGGACCGTGAAGGTTTTGAAGCAGCCATGAAAGAGCAACAAGAGCGTGCGCGTGCGTCAGCTGTCAAGGGTGGCTCAATGGGTATGCAAAATGAAACTCTTCAAAACATCACTGTAGAAAGTGTCTTCAACTACAATGCTAGCCAATTGTCTTCTAAATTGGTGGCTATCGTGGCTGACAATGCAGAAGTAGAAGCTGTTTCAGAAGGAACTGCCTCTCTGATCTTTGCAGAGACTCCATTCTACGCTGAAATGGGTGGACAGGTAGCTGACCACGGACAAATCTTGGATGAGTCAGGTAAGGTTGTGGCTACTGTGACAAATGTTCAAAAAGCACCAAACGGACAAGCTCTTCATACTGTTGAAGTTCTTGCACCGCTTGCCTTGAACCAAGAATATACCTTGGCAATTGATACAAATCGTCGTCACCGTGTCATGAAAAACCACACTGCGACTCACTTGCTTCACGCTGCTCTTCACAATATCCTTGGCAGCCATGCAACACAAGCAGGATCTCTTAACGAAGTTGAATTCCTTCGCTTTGACTTTACCCACTTCCAAGCAGTAACTGCTGAAGAATTGCGCGCGATTGAGCAGCAAGTCAACGAAAAAATCTGGGAAGCTCTTGAAGTGAAGACAGTTGAAACGGATATTGACACTGCCAAAGAAATGGGAGCTATGGCCCTCTTTGGTGAGAAATACGGCAAGGAAGTTCGTGTCGTTACTATCGGTGACTACTCTATCGAGCTTTGTGGTGGTACCCACGTTGGTAACACTTCTGAAATTGGTCTTTTCAAGATTGTCAAAGAAGAAGGGATCGGATCAGGAACTCGCCGTATTTTAGCAGTGACTGGTAAGGAAGCCTTTGAAGCCTACCGCGAACAAGAAGATGCTCTTAAAGCTGTCGCAGCAACCTTGAAAGCACCTCAAGTCAAGGAAGTCCCTCACAAAGTAGAAGGACTTCAAGAACAACTTCGTCAATTGCAAAAAGAAAATGCTGAGTTGAAAGAAAAAGCCGCAGCTGCAGCCGCAGGCGATATCTTCAAGGACGTTAAAGAAGTCAATGGTCACCGTTACATTGCTAGCCAAGTATCTGTATCTGACGCTGGTGCCCTTCGTACCTTTGCGGATAACTGGAAACAAAAAGACTACTCTGATCTTCTTGTCCTAGTTGCTGCTATCGGTGACAAAGTCAATGTCCTTGTAGCAAGCAAGACAAAAGACCTTCATGCAGGAAACCTTGTCAAAGAATTGGCACCTATCGTCGATGGACGTGGTGGTGGTAAACCAGACATGGCCATGGCAGGAGGAAGCAACCAAGCTAAAATCCAAGAACTCTTGGATGCCGTAGCAGGTAAATTGTAATCAAGTAATACTCTTCGAAAATCTCTTCAAACAACGTCAGCTTCGCCTTGCCGTAGGTATAGGTAACTGACTTCGTCAGTCTTATCTACAACCTCAAAACTGTGTTTTTAGCAACCTGCGGCTAGCTTCCTAGTTTGCTCTTTGATTTTCATTGAGTATAAAGATCTATCCATTTGGGTAGATCTTTTTGTGAATGCAAAAAAGCCAAATCCGCTTGGATCTGGCTTGGTTATTATGAGCTATTAAATAGTATTGGTTGCCCAGACACTTACCGAAGCAGCTGAGACTGGGAATTGTCCATAACCTTCCTCATCGATTGTAACTTGATCTTGGTGGTTTCCAAGTAAATCTATGAAAGTTTGGTTAGCCCATTCTTGGCCGACAAACATTGACTTGCTGTTTTCTTGGTCATTTGAAATCAAGACTGCGATTGGGGATTGATTTTCAGCACCTGAACGGACCCAACCGATACAGTTAGCATCATCAAAGTAGTCATTTTGTTCTCCATAGGCCAAATCTTTTCGGATGGCTAGGAGGCGGTCAAGGACCTCTT
>JAWHFN010000111.1:0-5652 GCA_032565555.1 Streptococcus mitis
TAAATGTTCCTGATTTTATAAAGGTAATAGTGACTCCTCAATTTCTAAGAGTTGAAGGAGATCATTGATAAATATGCCCATTTCTAAGTTGCTGGTAGTGCCTAGATTATTTACAAGCAATATAAATTGATCACCCTTTTTCCAATGATAGTGCAATCTTAATTTACTTATAATTTCATTTGCAAGGATTTCTGACGATTGAAATGGGACGATACGATAGCCTTCTTCGCCATGTATCCCAATACCATAAGAAATTTTTCCTTCTTCTAAGTTAAATAGTGGACGGGTGGCTTGGGGGAGACTAGCAGATTTCGTTGCAAAGCCAATCGTTGCGATTTCGGGAGCAAGCTGATGACCTAAATCAGTTAGTTGCTCGATGTCGGCACCGTTCTGAGCTGCATATCCTAGGATTTTATGAAGTAAAATGGTTCCTGCGAGCCCTCTTCCTCTAATTTGAAATCTATTGTGAGGTTCAATGGAAATATCGTCGTGTGCTAGACTGTAGCCGACCTTAATTCCTTCTTTTCTAGCAGTATTAATGGCCGAGCTAAATTCTTTGATGTCTGCTTCGAAATTTTTTACAATGATGAAGACACCGTGACCATTGTTTAAAAAACGAATGGACTCTAAGATCTCAGTTCTTGTAGGTGGAGTAAATAATTGGCCATAGACAGCAGCGGTAAGCATTCCTTTTCCCACATATCCAATATGAGCAGGTTCGTGTCCTGAACCTCCACCCGCCAATATTGGAACCTGATGAGGATTGCGATTTTTTTGATAGACTAATGGTAAAGTAGGGTGTTTTTCTAATTCAGGATGACTGCTGACAGTTGCTGAAATGTAACTTGAAATAATTTTCTGTTTATGATTTGAAATAAATGTCATTGTGGTCTCTTTCCAATAATTGTCATGATTAGAAAGTCTGGTTGTGGAACTGGACTTTTTTTATTGACGTAAGCCTTCACGATTTCTGCTAGAGCATGTGAATGATAGTCTAACAAAAAACAAGTATAAGCAGATGAATCGATATCAATCTGACCGTATTCTCTTAAAATTTTTGATACAAGCAAGCGACAGTAGCTGATAAATTGGTCATAGAAGTTATTTTGTCCTTGAATATCAAAAAGTTGAATATAAAAGTCACGCTCTTGTTCGAAATAAAAAAATAATTCTTGTAATAGTTTTTGGCCCGAAATGAAGTCCAAGTTATTGGTGATATACTCGGTTAAGTCAGTTTCAAATATCCAGTCTAGCAGTTCATATTTGTCAAGAAAGTGATTATAAAAGGTCTGTCTACGAATGCCAGCTGATTCCATGATATCTACAATAGAGATTTTATCAAATTCTCTAGTAGCTAATAGGTCTCTAAATGCCTTGGCAATACGTTTTTTTGTAATAAGTGATGATGCCATAGGAAACCTTTCTTTTACTTACTTCATTTTACCAAAAAAATGTTTTAAACGGGTTTAAAAGGGGACAAATAATAGAATCTGTCCCTTATCAGCCAGCGATAAAAAATATATAATGAAAGCGAAAACAAAGGTACATGCCGAAAGGAGTTTCTCATGAAAAAAATTATAAATGAACCGACACAAGTTGTTGATGAAATGTTGCAGGGATTGTCATTCATGCATGATGACTTGGTAGAACGCTTAGATGGTTTTGATGTCATCGTTAGAAAGGCAGAAAAGACAGGAAAAGTTGGACTCATTTCAGGTGGAGGTTCAGGACATGAACCAAGTCATGCTGGATTTGTAGGAGATGGAATGTTGTCTGCTGCCATTTGTGGAGCAGTCTTCACTTCACCTACTCCGGACCAAATTTTAGAAGCCATTAAGGCGGCTGATGAAGGGACTGGAGTTTTCATGGTCATCAAGAACTATTCTGGTGACATTATGAACTTTGAAATTGCACAAGAACTTGCTGAAATGGAAGGTATTGATGTAGCAAGTGTTGTAGTCGATGATGATATTGCGGTTGAAAATAGTCTCTATACCCAAGGTCGTCGAGGTGTCGCAGGTACTATTTTAGTCCATAAAATTTTGGGTGATGCGGCTCGTTCTGGTAAATCATTATCTGAAATGAAGGACTTAGCTGACAAACTTGTCTTAGAAATTAAAACAATTGGGTTGGCCTTGTCTGGAGCAACCGTTCCTGAAGTTGGTAAACCAGGATTTGTTCTAGAAGATGATGAATTTGAATATGGAGTTGGTATTCACGGTGAGCCTGGATATAAAAAAGAGAAAATGCAGCCTTCCGCACAATTGGCCTCAGAATTGGTTGAAAAATTATCTGAAGGTTTCCAACTTAAAGCTGGTGAACGCTATGGACTTCTCATCAATGGTTTAGGAAGCACTCCTCTTATGGAGCAATACGTATTTGCAAATGATGTGGCTAAATTACTCCATGAAAAAGGTGTTGAGTTGGCATTTAAGACAATTGGAAACTATATGACCTCAATTGATATGGCTGGCTTGTCATTAACATTGATTCGATTGGCAGATGATGAGTGGTTGGATGCTCTAAATGCATCTGTTACTACCCCAGCTTGGTAAGACTCAAGGAGGAAATGTGCATGAATGCTGAACAAGCTCTTGAATGGATGAAGCTTTTTAATGAAAAGATTCAAGAACAGAAAGATTACCTTAGTGAGCTAGACACCCCTATAGGAGATGGAGACCACGGTGGAAATATGGCGCGTGGCATGGCTGCAGTTATGGAAAACTTAGAAGGAAAGCAATTTGAGACCAGCAGTGATGTTTTTAAACTTGTCTCAATGCAACTACTGAGTAAGGTAGGCGGTGCTTCTGGTCCCTTGTATGGCTCTGCTTTTATGGGCATGGCCAAGGCTGATTCAAATTCGAAAATAGATGAAATCTTACAAAGTGGTCTGGATATGATTGTCAAACGTGGGAAAGCAACAGTTGGAGAAAAGACAATGGTTGATGTTTGGACTCCTGTTATTGCTGCCTTGTCTGCTGGCCAATTGACTCAAGAGGTTATTGATAAGGTAGTGAATGCTACCAAAGATTTACTTGCAACTAAAGGAAGGGCATCTTATGTAGGAGAACGTTCTCTTGGACATATTGATCCTGGATCATTCTCATCAGGATTACTATTTACTGCTCTTTTAGAAACTGGGGTGGTTTAATGGGAAGTGTTGGTCTTATTATCGTTTCACATTCCAAACACATTGCAGAAGGTGTTGTTGAACTGATTAGTGAAGTAGCTAAAGATGTTCCGATTACTTATGTAGGAGGAACCGAAGATGGAGGAATTGGAACAAGTTTTGATCAAGTAGATAGGGTTGTTTCTGAAAATCCAGCAGATACTTTATTAGCCTTTTTTGACCTAGGTTCTGCTAAAATGAACTTAGAAATGGTGGCTGATTTCAGTGATAAAAGTATCATCATCAACAGGGTTCCAATTGTAGAAGGTGCCTATACTGCAGCTGCTCTTCTTCAGGCTGGTGCAGAACTGTCAGTTATTCAAACACAGTTGTCGGAGCTTGAAATCAATAAATAAGGAATTTTACTATAACTCTTTTTATAGATGGGCTATTGATTATCTCAACTATCAAATTTTAAGTAAATAATTTCAAAATCAGAAAGGGATTGCTTTATGCAGTTCCTTTTTATTTTAACAGGAGTAAAGCTATAGTGTTTCTATATTGTGAATCAATCAAAACTGATTGTGATGGGACTATTCTAGCTTTAGAATTCTTTAAAAATTAAAATTTAAGGCAATCAATGGCTTAGAATAGTGCGGAAACATTTAGTTTATAGGAATTCTAGGTCTAGAATTACATGGATATTTATGAAGTTATAGTATTCGATAGTTAGGATTGTTCTATTCTGAAATATTTGAGCTGTCAATCTTCTAGAATAGTAGTTTGCCAATGAAATTTGTTGAAAGATTCCTTGTTTTATGGTAGTCTAAAGTAAAAGAAAGCCCTACCATTATATTTGTATCTTTAATCTGACTTGGTTTAGGTCTAGAAGAGGGATGGATATTTTGGGTTTCCAAATAATAATAATATTTTCACTTGCAAAAAATGTATTTTAACTTTACCTAATGTAAAAGAAGGAAATATCATGAAACGTTTATGACTTGTTGGAAAGAGAATGTGAACTAAAAATAGATTTAGGAGTAGGTTGATGAGTAATCTAGAGTCAATTCGTAAAGCGCATATCATCGTGTGGGGTGCCTATCTATTTTTATCATTAAGGGCGCCGCTAATTAGCAGCACAGAGTATTTCTTGCTTATTTTTTTAGCGTTTCTCTATTCGATAGTATCGCTCCCTATATATTCAGTGAAAAATAAAATAGTATCTATCTGTCTAGCCATAAATTCGATTCTGTTAATGAGTTTCCCGATTTTAATCAATAAATATTTCCCAGGAAAGGTTTCTACTTATATCGTATTAATCAGTATTTTTATCCTGGAGTTTTTAATCTTTAATAAAATTGGTAAAGATTTTGATACTAGATTAGCTAGTGAGTATAGGAAAATCAGTCAGTTTAAAAGTAAGATGTCTCAATCTCCTCGGATAAAATATTTAGAGATTTCTAGTTTTATATTAACTATATTTCCATTTATTCTTCATGGTACAGTTGCTAATCGTGTATTGACTCTTATCTTTTTGATAAAAATTTGTGTAGATACTACGATAAAGATTCTATTAAACAGAATCTTTAAGACAAGTAAGGTAATGAAAAGGAGGATATTTTCTCTTTTTGTACTAGATTTGATTGTCTATATATTTTTAGGCTATGTTTTAGCAATGCAAAAAGATGGATACCTATTTTCAATTCTACTAATTTTTTCTAATTTCTCACTTCCCTTTATCAGAGAAAAAGAGTATGAATTATTTAAAAATAAGAAGTGAGATAGATATGGTTAAATCTTAGTTCTCTTTAAAATCAAATCAGGTAGAGAAAGGATATCTTATCTAGGTAACAAAGTACTATAAACAAAGTTGACGATTACCTGTTAGGAAACTATCCTAACCATGCAACGTTAAAGAGGAGAAATCTTATGAAACTCGTATCACCAAATAATTATGTTGCTATTGAGTAAGAAGAGATGAGGTGTCTTGATGGGGGATTATCTCTACATAAAGACGGGGGAATGTTACAGTAAACGTAGCCACTGCTTATTTTATGGGGAATTAAATATGTTTAAACTAAGTGATAGAGTCAGAGTGGTCTTTGCTCTTTTAGGGGTAAGTTCCATATTGGTTAGTATGTATCTTATACCTTTTATTAAAACTGAGAATAAATTTTGGGAGATACTTTTATTTATTTTAGGTGTATTGCTAATTGGAATTGCATTACTAAGTCATAAAAAAATTAAATTTTGGAAATAGCGTTAGTGAGAAGAACAGGATGATAGTATTATGATGGTTGTTTTAATTTTGATGGTTGTGGTGTTTTTGTATTATGTAATTACAGAGTATTTTCAGAATAGTTATATTTACTGCATACTATTTCTAACATTGCTGATTTCTCATTTGATATGGGATTACTATTTTTTGCCCATTGAAGTTTTAGTGGCATTAAGTGGAGTAAATTTGTTGTCAAGATTATTCAAAAAAATGAGAACTCAATAGATTTGTTAGTGGATTATAAAGATGAAAGGTAAAATTGGGA
>JAWHFN010000112.1:0-5652 GCA_032565555.1 Streptococcus mitis
AACAATTTGATTCCCACCGCCAAGTAAATGTGGAAAGAAATAACCAATCGGTAAAATCAAAATAAAAGGAATAAAACCATAATAATTAGAAGAAAGGCCTTTGATTTTTCCATATACTTTTGGTAAGGACAACAATGTTTTTTGATATATCCAACCTAATAATCCTAGCAAAACGCCCAGCAGTACTAATGTCCAATAGTACTCTAAAGGCAAAGATTTAACCGGACCAATATAAAGAACTGGTTGCAATCCGAAGAAATGCAAAGAAACAAAGTTAGCGGAAATGGCCGCAGAAAAAGAGGTTAACCAAACTAAAGGTGAAAAGGAATGGTGAACCTCTTCTAGAACAAATAAAAGTCCTGCGATTGGTGCATTAAAAGCGGCGGCTAAACCAGCACTGGCACCACTACTGATTAAAATTTTTTCTTCAGACTTGGTGCTTTGCCGCCATTGACTATAGCCTTGTCCAACCACTGCACCTAGTTGAATTGAAGGACCTTCACGTCCCAAAAATAGCCCAGGACTAATCGCTAAGATCCCACCGATAAATTTTTTCCAAAGCACTGGAAACCAGTGAATTTCTAATTGACCTTGAAGTTGTCCTTCCACTTGGGGAATGCCACTGCCTTTAATTGCTGGTTCGCTTTTGATCAGTCGTCCTAATAAATAAGCAAGCACGAGAGAAAATAAGAACCAAGGAATCATCCAAAAGGGTTTTTCGTGAAACGTTTGATACAGATGCACGACTTGTTCGCCAATTTTTTCAATGCCTAAGCGAAATAAGCTGACAACAAAGCCGACCAGGATTCCGACGACGATGCCTTTAAGGATAAAGCCGATTCGGGTACCATCTAATTGTTTAATTTCATGTACATCATTATTCATTTCATTTTTAGCCTCCATCACTACTTACTAATGTACTGCGGTTTGACTTGATTTACAAGAAAATTTCATATAAAAAGAAAAAGATTTTTTGTTCTTTTCTAAAGAACTTCAAAGGGATTTTTGGTATACTGTATAAGATTGAAAAAAGAGAGAGGACGTTTAATATGACACAAAAACATGCCTTGGTTCAGGGAATGAATCCTCGACAAGAAGAAGCCGTTTTGCATACAGAAGGACCACTGTTAGTCATGGCTGGTGCTGGTAGTGGAAAAACGCGGGTTTTAACACACCGAATTGCCTATCTAATTGAGGAAAAAGAAGTAAATCCATGGAATATTTTGGCGATTACGTTTACCAATAAAGCTGCTAAAGAAATGAAAGAGCGTGTAAATAAATTACTGGAAACGGGTGGCGAAGATGTATGGGTCTCCACTTTTCACTCCATGTGTGTAAGAATTTTACGTCGTGATGTGGATCAGATTGGTTACAACCGTAATTTTACAATTGTCGATCCTGGTGAACAGCGAACGCTCATGAAACGCATTCTCAAACAGTTGAACTTGGATCCTAAAAAATGGAATGAACGAAGCATCTTAGGAACCATTTCCAATGCTAAGAATGATTTGATTGATGATGTGGCCTATGCTGCTCAAGCTGGTGATATGTATACGCAAATCGTGGCCCAGTGTTATTCAGCCTATCAGAAAGAGCTTCGTCAGTCTGAGTCTGTTGATTTCGATGATTTGATTATGCTGACCCTGCGTCTCTTTGATCAAAATCCTGATGTCTTGACCTATTACCAGCAGAAATTTCAGTACATCCATGTTGATGAGTACCAAGATACCAACCACGCTCAGTACCAATTGGTAAAACTCTTGGCTTCCCGTTTTAAAAATATCTGTGTGGTTGGGGATGCAGACCAGTCTATCTACGGTTGGCGAGGTGCTGATATGCAGAATATTTTGGACTTCGAAAAGGATTATCCCCAAGCCAAGGTTGTTTTGTTGGAGGAGAATTATCGCTCCACTAAAACCATTCTCCAAGCGGCTAATGAGGTTATCAAAAACAATAAAAATCGCCGTCCTAAGAATCTCTGGACTCAAAACGCTGATGGGGAACAAATCGTTTACTATCGTGCCAATGATGAGCTAGATGAGGCTGTATTTGTAGCCAGAACTATCGATGAACTTGGTCGGAGTCAAAACTTCCTTCACAAGGATTTTGCAGTTCTTTATCGTACTAATGCGCAGTCCCGTACTATTGAGGAAGCCTTGCTCAAGTCAAATATTCCTTATACCATGGTTGGCGGAACCAAGTTCTACAGCCGTAAGGAAATCCGAGATATTATAGCTTACCTCAATCTTATTGCCAATTTGAGTGACAATATTAGTTTTGAGCGTATTATCAACGAGCCTAAACGTGGAATTGGGCCAGGTACAGTTGAGAAAATCCGTGACTTTGCGAATATGCAAGACATGTCCATGCTAGATGCTTCTGCAAACATCATGTTGTCTGGTATCAAGGGTAAAGCAGCCCAGTCTATCTGGGATTTTGCCAATATGATTCTAGATTTACGAGAGCAGTTGGATCAATTAACCATCACAGAGTTACTTGAGTCCGTACTAGAAAAAACAGGTTATGTCGATATTCTTAATGCCCAAGCAACTCTAGAAAGCAAGGCTCGGGTTGAAAATATCGAAGAGTTCCTTTCTGTGACGAAAAACTTTGATGACACCTCTGATGGGCCAGAAGAAGAAACTGGTCTGGACAAACTGAGTCGTTTCTTAAATGATTTAGCCTTGATTGCGGACACAGATTCAGGTAGTCAGGAGACATCAGAAGTGACCCTTATGACCCTACACGCTGCCAAAGGTCTCGAGTTTCCAGTTGTCTTTTTGATTGGGATGGAAGAAAATGTCTTCCCGCTTAGTCGTGCAGCTGAAGATCCAGATGAATTAGAAGAAGAGCGCCGTCTAGCCTATGTAGGAATTACGCGTGCAGAGAAAATTCTCTATCTGACCAATGCCAACTCGCGTCTGCTTTTTGGTCGTACCAACTACAACCGTCCGACTCGTTTTATTAATGAAATTAGTTCAGACTTGCTTGAGTATCAAGGTCTGGCTCGTCCAGCAAATACAAGCTTTAAAGCATCATATAGTAGTGGTGGTCTTGCCTTCGGTCAAGGTATGAGTTTGGCGCAGGCCCTCCAAGACCGTAAACGCAGTGCGGCTCCAAAAACTATCCAGTCAAGTGGCCTTCCATTTAGTCAATTTTCAGCTGGTGCAAAATCAGCGTCTAGTGAAGCAATTTGGTCTATTGGTGACATTGCTCTCCACAAGAAATGGGGAGAGGGAACCGTTCTCGAAGTTTCAGGTAGCGGTGCTACGCAGGAATTGAAAATCAATTTCCCAGAAGTAGGTTTGAAAAAACTTTTAGCTAGTGTAGCCCCAATTGAGAAAAAAATCTAATTTTTCATCCTTCTCACGAATAATAAAGTGAGGAGGATTTTTATGTACAGTATTTCATTCCAAGAAGATTCACTATTACCAAGAGAAAGACTGGCCAAGGAAGGAGTGGAAGCGCTCAGTAATCAAGAGTTGCTCGCTATTTTACTTAGGACTGGAACACGTCAGGCTAGCGTTTTTGAAATTGCCCAGAAAGTCTTGAGCAATCTTTCAAGCCTAACTGATTTGAAAAAAATGACCCTGCAGGAGCTGCAGAGTCTATCTGGTATCGGGCGTGTTAAGGCCATAGAATTACAAGCTATGATTGAGCTGGGTCATCGTATTCACAAACATGAGACCCTTGAAATGGAAAGTATTCTCAGCAGCCAAAAGTTAGCCAAGAAGATGCAGCAGGAGTTGGGACATAAAAAACAAGAGCACCTGGTGGCGCTCTATCTCAATACTCAAAATCAAATCATCCATCAACAGACCATTTTTATCGGCTCAGCTACTCGCAGTATCGCTGAACCACGAGAGATTCTTCACTATGCTATCAAGCATATGGCGACTTCACTCATCTTGGTCCACAATCATCCTTCAGGAGCGGTAGCGCCTAGCCGAAATGATGATCATGTGACTAAACTTGTAAAAGAAGCATGCGACCTGATGGGAATTGTCCTCTTGGACCATTTGATTGTCTCTCACTCCAGTTATTTTAGCTACCGTGAAAAGACGGATTTAATCTAAAGTTCGTTAACGACATAGTCAAAGAGGTTTTTATCTTTGGGGCGATTTTCAAAAAGAAATTCTGGGTGCCATTGGACACCAAGAAAGGCAACATCATCCGTACTCATGACAGCTTCAATGATACCATCCTGAGGATCATGAGCCGCAATCTTTAAATTTGGTGCTAAATCCTTGATACTCTGATGGTGGAAGGAGTTGATATGGGAAATTTCTCCATAGATTTCTCGAAGAACTGTATCAGGTTCTGTCACCAAGCGTTGGGTTGTGTACTCTGCGGAACAATCCTGCCAGTGATCTTCGATATCTTGATACAAAGTTCCACCCATGGCAACGTTAAAGAGTTGAGTTCCACGGCAGACAGAAAAAATTGGCTTTTTCTGTTTAATAGCTTCCTTGATGAGGGCCAGTTCAAAGATATCCCTTTGAAGGTGGTAGTCATCGCTATCGATGGTTTTTGGTTCACCATAGAATTTTGGATCAACATTTTGCCCACCTGTCAAGATGAGCTTGTCAATCATACTGATATAGTGGCAGGCCATTTCTTGATCACCAATCGGTAGGATGATGGGAATTCCTCCAGCTTCTTTAACGCCTTCAACAAAGCCTTTTGCTGCGTAGCTCATCATGATGTCATCATCTGGATGAGTTTTTTCGTTTCCTGTAATCCCAATAACTGGTTTTTTCATAAAATGATTTTCGCTTTCTAATCCTCTTTTCGCATGAAGTAGAGGAGGGTTTGGAGTTCACTTGTCAAATCGACATACTGAACGACCACATCTTTTGGTAAATGCAGATGGACTGGTGAAAAACTGAGAATTCCTTTCACGCCAGCATCCACCAAGAGATTGGCAACCTCTTGTGACTTGACGCTGGGAACTGTCAGGATAGCAGTCTTCACATCAGCATCCTTGATTTTATCCTTGATTTGAGAAATCCCGTAAATGGGAATTCCATCAGGAGTTTGGGTACCGACTTCGGGATGGTTATCTAGGTCAAAGGCCATGATAATTTTCATCTTATTACGCTCGTGGAAGCGGTAGTGGAGAAGAGCATGGCCCATATTTCCAATACCAACCAGCATGACATTGGTAATAGAGTTATCATTGAGCAAATCGGCAAAAAATGTCATCAGTTTTTTGACATCATAGCCAAATCCACGCCGACCAAGTTCACCAAAATAGGAAAAATCACGACGTACAGTCGCTGAGTCAATCCCAATGGCCTCTGCAATTTGTTTAGAGTTGGCACGTTCAATCTTTTCTGCATGAAATCTCTTAAAAATTCGATAGTAGAGAGAGAGTCTTTTCGCTGTAGCTTTTGGAATAGCAGACTGTTTATCTTTCACAAAATCACAACCTTTCTATTCTTCTATTTTATAGAAACATTGTGAAAAAATCAACAAAAACAAGAAAAAACTAAGAAAAATCTTAGTTTTGATGTAAAAAATCTGCATGTGATAGAAAACGGTAGAGGTCTCCGACTAGTCCTTGGTAAACTTCCTGTCCATTAAAGGTTAAAGAAGTCACATAAAGTGTATCTGGTAGGGTCACACAGCCTGACAAAGCTAGCATGAGAG
>JAWHFN010000113.1:0-5407 GCA_032565555.1 Streptococcus mitis
GTGCGAATTTAGGACTGCTTGGAACTAAGCAAATCCAGGATGTCTTACCTCTTGATTCAGACTTGAACCAACTCTTGATAGGTCTTATCTTTGTCAGTCTTGTCATTGCTCTCATGCTCTTTTTCTTGGACACCAAACTCGGACAAGCCTATATTGCTACAGGTGACAATCCTGATATGGCTAGAAGTTTCGGAATTCATACTGGGCGCATGGAGCTCATGGGCTTGGTCTTATCCAATGGTGTGATTGCCCTTGCAGGAGCTCTTATTGCCCAGCAAGAAGGCTATGCCGATGTATCTCGAGGAATCGGGGTTATCGTTGTGGGACTTGCAAGTTTGATTATTGGAGAAGTTATTTTCAAGAGTCTGAGTTTGGCAGAGCGTCTGCTTGCCATCGTTGTAGGTTCTATTGCCTATCAATTCTTAGTATGGGCAGTTATCGCGCTTGGCTTTAACACAAGTTACCTTCGTCTATACAGTGCAGTGATTTTAGCAGTCTGCCTCATGATTCCAACATTTAAGCAAACCATCTTGAAAGGAGCCAAATTAAGCAAATGACAGCAATTGTAGAATTAAAAAATGCAACCAAAGTCGTTAAAAATGGCTTTGATGAAGAAAAGATTATTTTAAATGATGTTTCCTTAGAAATTTTTGAACAGGATTTTATCACGATTTTGGGTGGAAATGGCGCTGGTAAATCGACCCTCTTTAACACTATTGCAGGAACCTTGTCCTTAACCAGTGGAACCATCCGTATTTTGGGTGAAGATGTTACCAAGTTTTCACCCGAGAAGCGTGCCAAGTATCTGTCTCGTGTTTTCCAAGATCCAAAGATGGGGACAGCTCCTCGTATGACAGTGGCTGAAAATCTTTTGATTGCCAAGTTTCGTGGTGAAAAACGTGGACTGTTACCAAGACGTCTGGCTAGCTATAAGGATGAATTTCAGGCAACTATTGAAAAAGTAGGAAATGGTCTTGAGAAACACTTGAATACACCGATTGAGTTTTTATCAGGTGGACAAAGACAGGCCTTGAGCCTCTTGATGGCAACCTTGAAGCGTCCTGAATTACTCTTGTTGGACGAGCATACTGCGGCCCTTGATCCAAAGACCAGTGTGGCCTTGATGGAATTGACAGATGAATTTGTCAAGAATGATCAGTTGACAGCACTTATGATTACCCATCATATGGAAGATGCTCTCAAATATGGCAATCGCTTGATTGTCATGAAAGAAGGACGAATTATCCAAGATTTGAACCAAGAAGAAAAAGCAAAAATGAAAATCTCTGATTATTATCAACTCTTTGAATAAAGTAGGGAAAATGAGTGAAATGGTTTACTTTTTTTCTGAAATAAAGTATACTATATAAAGTAAACTATGATAACATGGAGGTATTGTGTATGGTTGACAAACAAGTCATTGAAGAAATCAAAAACAATGCCAACATTGTGGAAGTCATAGGAGATGTGATTTCTTTACAAAAGGCAGGACGGAACTATCTAGGGCTCTGTCCTTTTCATGGTGAAAAAACACCTTCTTTCAACGTTGTAGAGGATAAGCAGTTTTATCACTGTTTTGGTTGTGGTCGCTCGGGTGATGTCTTTAAGTTCATCGAGGAGTATCAAGGGGTTCCTTTTATGGAGGCTGTCCAAATCTTAGGTCAGCGTGTTGGGATAGAGGTGGAAAAACCGCTTTATAGTGAGCAGAAGCCAGCCTCCCCCCACCAATCTCTTTATGATATGCATGAAGATGCTGCCAAATTTTATCATGCTATTCTCATGACAACGACCATGGGGGAAGAGGCCAGAAACTACCTTTATCAGCGTGGTTTGACAGATGAAGTGCTTAAGCATTTTCGGATTGGTTTGGCACCTCCAGAACGAAACTATCTCTATCAACGTTTGACTGGTCAGTATCGTGATGAGGATTTCCTGGATTCAGGACTGTTTTATCTCTCGGATGCTAATCAATTTGTAGACACCTTTCACAATCGCATTATGTTTCCTCTGACAAATGATCAGGGAAAGGTCATTGCCTTCTCAGGTCGTATCTGGCAGAAAACGGATTCACAAACTTCTAAGTATAAAAATAGCCGATCGACTGCAATTTTTAACAAAAGTTACGAATTATATCATATGGATAGGGCAAAAAAATCTTCTGGTAAAACCAGTGAGATTTACCTCATGGAAGGATTCATGGATGTCATTGCAGCCTATCGGGCTGGAATCGAAAACGCTGTCGCATCTATGGGAACGGCCTTGAGTCGTGAGCATGTTGAGCATCTGAAAAGGTTAACCAAGAAGTTGGTTCTGGTTTATGATGGCGATAAGGCTGGGCAAGCTGCGACATTGAAAGCCTTAGATGAAATTGGCGATATGCCTGTGCAGATCGTCAGCATGCCTGATAACTTGGACCCAGATGAATATCTACAAAAAAATGGTCCAGAAGATTTGGCCTATCTATTAACGAAAACTCGTATTAGTCCGATTGAGTTCTACATTCACCAGTATAAGCCTGAAAATAGTGAAAATCTGCAAGCTCAGATTGAGTTTATTGAAAAAATAGCTCCCTTGATTGTTCAAGAAAAGTCCATCACTGCTCAAAACAGCTATATTCATATTTTAGCTGACAGTCTGGCGTCCTTTGATTATGCCCAGATTGAGCAGATTGTTAATGAAAGCCGTCAGGCACAAAGGCAGAATCGCATGGAAGGAATTTCCAGACCGACGCAAATCACTATGCCTATCACCAAGCAGTTATCGGCTATTATGAGGGCAGAAGCCCATCTACTTTATCGAATGGTGGAATCCCCTATTGTTTTGAACGATTACCGCTTGCGAGAAGACTTTGCATTTGATACACCTGAATTTCAGGTCTTATATGACTTGCTTGGTCAGTATGGCAATCTTCCTCCAGAAGTTCTAGCAGAACAGACAGAGGAAGTTGAAAGAGCTTGGTACCAAGTCTTAGCTCAGGATTTGCCTGCTGAGATGTCACCGCAGGAACTAAGTGAAGTAGAAATGACTCGAAACAAGGCTCTCTTGAATCAGGACAATATGAGAATCAAAAAGAAGGTGCAGGAAGCTAGCCATGTAGGAGATACCGACACAGCCTTAGAAGAATTGGAACGTTTAATTTCACAAAAGAGAAGAATGGAGTAATAATGGTAACAAAACAAAAAGAAGTAACAACATTTGACGTACAAGTAGCAGAATTTATCCGTAATCATAAGCAAAAAGGGACAGCAACAGATGATGAAATCAATGCTAGTCTTGTTGTCCCTTTTACCTTGGATGCTGATGGGATTGAAGATCTCTTGCAACGGATTCAAGATGCAGGAATTTCTATCACAGATAACGAAGGAAACCCAAGTGCGCGTGTTCTTAGTGCTGAAGAAGAACCGGAACTCAGTGATGAGGACTTGATTGGTTCAACGTCGGCTAAGGTCAATGACCCTGTCCGTATGTACTTGAAAGAAATCGGGGTCGTTCCTCTTTTGACCAATGAAGAGGAAAAAGAGTTAGCACTGGCTGTTGAAGCGGGTGACATCGAAGCCAAACAACGTCTTGCGGAAGCCAACCTTCGTTTGGTTGTTTCTATAGCCAAACGCTATGTCGGTCGTGGTATGCAGTTCCTTGACTTGATTCAAGAAGGGAACATGGGCTTGATGAAGGCGGTTGACAAGTTCGACTATTCTAAAGGGTTCAAGTTCTCAACTTATGCAACTTGGTGGATTCGTCAGGCTATTACTCGTGCTATTGCGGATCAAGCTCGTACCATCCGTATCCCAGTTCACATGGTTGAAACGATTAACAAGCTTGTTCGTGAACAGCGGAATCTCCTTCAAGAATTGGGACAAGATCCAACGCCAGAACAAATCGCTGAACGTATGGATATGACCCCTGACAAGGTTCGTGAAATCTTGAAGATTGCTCAAGAACCAGTATCTCTTGAAACTCCAATTGGTGAAGAGGATGATAGCCATCTTGGGGACTTTATCGAAGATGAAGTGATTGAAAATCCAGTGGACTATACAACTCGTATCGTTTTGCGTGAGCAGTTGGATGAAGTCTTAGATACTCTTACAGACCGTGAAGAAAATGTTCTACGTCTGCGTTTCGGACTAGACGATGGAAAAATGCGTACCCTTGAAGATGTGGGTAAAGTCTTTAACGTAACTCGTGAGCGTATCCGTCAGATTGAGGCCAAGGCTTTGAGAAAACTACGTCAACCAAGTCGCAGCAAACCGCTTCGTGATTTTATTGAAGACTAAGAGTGAGGATGAATATGGCTTATACAGAAGAGCAAATTGAAAACATCAAAACACGGATTTTATCAGCCTTGGAAGAAGTTATTGACCCTGAGTTGGGAATCGATATTGTCAATCTTGGTTTGATTTATGAGATTCGTTTTGATGGCGACACAGGGCAAACAGAGATTGATATGACGTTGACAACTATGGGTTGTCCCTTGGCAGACCTTTTGACTGACCAGATTTATGATGCTATGACAGAGGTGCCAGAAGTAACGGATACTGAGGTTAAATTAGTCTGGTATCCAGCCTGGACAGTTGAAAAAATGAGTCGCTATGCACGCATTGCCCTAGGCATTAAGTAAACATATAAAAGCATGTGAGAGACCCCTGGAAAAGTGAGGAAATTTCCCCCTCTTTTCCTCTAGTCTCTCCTTTCTTTTGCTGATTTTATTCAAAGAAAATGATATAATAGTAGTTATGGAAAAAAAGAAATTACGCATCAATATGTTGAGTTCAAGTGAGAAAGTAGCAGGACAAGGAGTTTCAGGTGCTTACCGTGAATTAGTTCGTCTTCTTCAACGTGATGCCAAGGACCAATTGATTGTTACAGAAAATCTTCCAATAGAGGCAGATGTGACTCACTTTCATACCATTGATTTCCCCTATTATTTATCAACATTCCAAAAGAAACGCTCAGGAAGGAAAGTTGGCTATGTGCATTTCTTACCTGATACACTTGAGGGGAGTTTGAAAATTCCATTTTTCTTAAAGGGAATTGTGAAACGCTATGTATTTTCTTTTTACAACCGGATGGAGCACTTGGTGGTGGTCAATCCTATGTTTATCGAGGATTTGGTCGCAGCTGGTATTCCACGTGAAAAAGTGACTTATATTCCTAACTTTGTAAACAAGGAAAAATGGCATCCTCTTCCACAGGAAGAGGTAGCGAGACTGCGTACAGAGCTAGGTCTTAGTGACAATCAGTTTATCGTAGTAGGTGCTGGTCAAGTTCAGAAGCGCAAAGGGATTGACGATTTTATCCGTCTGGCTGAGGAATTGCCGCAAATTACCTTTATCTGGGCAGGTGGTTTCTCTTTTGGTGGTATGACAGATGGTTATGAACGTTACAAGAAAATCATGGAGAATCCCCC
>JAWHFN010000114.1:0-5385 GCA_032565555.1 Streptococcus mitis
AGAATTTAGAGATTTAGATAAAAGAGTTTTAAAAGAATCGTTGGAAGAAATCAACACTCACACCTCTTTTAACGTGACCTATGAGAAAGTCAAAAAAGGGCGTTCGATTGATTCTATTGTCTTTCATATCACGAAGAAACCAGTCGCACGAAATGACTTCTACAAGCTGGAAGAACAAGACCCTATTTATTTGCAGGATAAAGCAAATAAAGAACAAGCAGAAGAACTTTTAGCAGGGAAAGCATTAAAAAGTAAATACACGAAACTTTTGTTGGATAATATGCTATTAAGTCCTTATGAAATGACCGATACGTCACTTATGGCAGGATTGCAGGCGCACGTGTACCCTCTCTATGACGAGTTAAAGAAATTAAGAGGATTGAATGGGGTCAAAGACCACTTGTCTTATGTATCTAGCAAACAAGAAGCCTATTCTAAACGCAATGTAGCGAAGTATCTGAAAAAAGCAATCGAGCAATATCTACCTACGGTTAAAAGGCAGGACTTATGATGAGTGAAAAGTTAAAGACAATCAAAGAGCTTGCGGATGAAATAGGTGTTTCAAAGCAAGCTGTATGGCAAAAAATAAAAAAAGAATCGTCAATAGATTTACGTCAATTTACGTCAAAAAAAGGAAATACCGTTTACGTTGACGTTGATGGTCAAAAAGTTATTAAGAATGCTTTTTTTAACAAAACGTCAACTAAAAAACGTCAACAAAAAGTTTTTGTTGACGACAACGTGAATAATTCGGTTGATGGCAATCCAGAGGGGAATGAAGAGATTTTATTTTTAAGGAATCTAGTGTCCGAACTCCAATCAGAAAAAAAAGACCTTCATAAGCTATTAGACCAGCAACAACGATTAGCTTTGCAGGATAAAAAATTACTGGAAGAATACAAGGCAGAGAATGATAGCTTAAAAGCCCTTAAAATGCCCACAGAAGGCAGTCAAGCGGAACAGGCGAATAGTCAACCAAAAGAAGAAGTTAAAGCTCTTAAATTTGAAATACGAACCTTACAGGAGGAATTAAACAAACAAAAGATACATTCACAAGAGGAACGAGAAAAATTAAAAGCAGAATTGACAACTCCTAAAAAGTGGTATCAATTTTGGAAATAATAAAAAGCCTATAAAATGAGATTTTAGGCTTTTTATTATTCAAGTGGCATAAATTCTACTCAAAACCATTTAAGAGGGCTTAAAAGGCAAAATATGAGCTTATAGGACGATTCAAGCATTAAAGGGAGTGAAAAATTCATTTTTCAATTTCTTTAGTGCTTTTTCGTTGGTTTGCTCAACGACAGGAGCATTATTTTTTACTTTGTAAAAAATAGAGTTTTTTTAAAACTCAATCAAGTCGCTAGGTCTAAAATTTAAAAACCAAAATTTAAGATCTAGCAGCTTGATTATTTAATCGTCTAAATTTCAAAATCATCATCACGTGCTTTATTTTTTGGACTTTGATTTTTTTGATAGGCTTCTAATCGCTGTTCTGATTTTTGATAGTATTGAATGTTTTTATCGACTTTATATAAAGTATCTCGCAAATCATCACGTTCTTTTGTTAAGTTTTTAATGGTATCTCTGATAGAGGTATCTTCATAAGGCAAGGTTTTTGTTGTTTCCACGTATTCTAAAATCTTTGTGTCTAGCTTGTCTAATTGATGTTGTGTTTCTTGATAGGTGGCTTTTAACTCTTCTCCTATGGTTTCAAAACTTCTATCAAAACCAAGCCCTTGACTGATTAAGAAATCGAACTCATGAAAAACTTGTTTGAGTTTGATATTGGCATTGTCAGAATAAAGAGGGATATTTCCACTTTGTCTTTGTAAATTTTTAGCAACGGTTGCCCCAACCATGATTTTATGGTTTGCCGGACTTTTTTTATCAATATACGAAAAGCGGTCGCCCTTTTTAATAAATATTTTATACTGTCCGTTTTCTAATTTATCAACACAGCGTGCAGGTATCTTAATCGTTGCTTCATTATCAAATGCAGTATCAATGGTTACAACTAAATCTTTTTCAGTTTCTTGTGGTTTTTTTCAGATAACTTTGTTTTTGCCTTATCAATTCTTTCTTTCATTGTCATTGATTTTTTCGGCACAGGAGCAACATATTTTTCTAATTCAATATCAATTTTTTCAATTAATTCTTTTGCGGTTGCTTGAACATTTTTCATCACATTTTCTAATTGTTCATCAGAAATAATGAAACTTTCTCCATAAACTATTTCATATTGACCACCACCATATAGATAACATCCATCATTTAATGTAATAAATGCTCTGCCAAAACTATCTGTATAAGTGATTTCTTCAAAAAGTCTCTTACCATCTAAATATTCGTTTTTGATTAAATTATAATGAGGCAAAATCTGTGATTTTGTTATTCCCAAACCTTTTAAAAATCTCTTGTAGTTTTGGTCTAAAGATTCTCCTTGTAGTTCTGGTTGAGCATAAACTTCTTCCGAGCCATTCATTGAACCTGCACTAAAACCGATAATAATCTTATTTGAAGTTTTTAACTCATTCTTTAAATTAATTTGTTGAAAAAATATATTTTGTGTTGGAACATGTCCTCCTGCAAGTATGACAACTTCTGCTTCGCTTATTAACTCACTTTTTTCTTTTGCATTTCTATTATCTAATCCTTTAAAATTCTTAAATTTAAAACCTGAGTTAAAGAAACAAGTCTTCATTTCTTCTGCAAATTTTGAAGTCCAGTTGAAACTCGTGCATATCCGATATTCAAATTTCAGCACCTCCTTTACTTTAATTGTATTATAACTTAAAATAATATATATAACTGAACATAGATTAATTTATGAGTTAATGAACACTAAATATAAAAGAAATAGATGAAAATTGTAGAAAATATAAAGTGTCCAGAAAATGACCATTTTCTGAACATAATATAAAAAAAGAAAAACAATTATTAACGCTTTTCTTTTTTATGTCTAATTATTTGATAATAGTCCACTACCCTTCATAGTTATTAAGGAAGTCGGTTTCTTCTAGAGAAAAACCATATATATTATTAACCAAATCTATTAATTTTAGTTCATTTGATTTTTGGTCTTGCTCATTATTTGTAGGTGTCGTTATATTATTTAGCAATTCAATAAATGGTTGTTGTTTTTGATTATTCGGTTTTGGAATTGGAAATAGTGCAATATTTTGAGCACCTATTTGAACATCTCCCGTTCCTGTCTTATTCATATTAGTTATATCACTATACCAATATATAGCTTTAGAATTTAGAAAAATTACCAAATATTCTAAAAAGTTTCCGGTTAGTATATAGCATGCGTTATTCACAAGTTGCTCATTATTATCAATTGCAAAAGCAAGCTGATTACCTATAATTTTCCATATGATTTTTGGTTTAGAAAAATCGTCCATATATGCTAGACTACGTAAATTATATGGCGTAACTCCTTGGTCAGTACGTTCAGATAAGCGTTTAAAGGAATTTCCTTTTTTAGGATTTTTGTTCCATTCCTCTGAATCTAACCAATCTTTGACGGCTGGATAATCATCAATATTAATTGGCGGAATGGTATTTCCATTTTCATCAACATAGCCATTATGGGTATTTATCAGATATAGATTTTGAAAATCATACTCATATCTCTTGATATCTTTGCCACGTAAAATCGGTCGAATTATCTCGTCAGATTTAGGGTCAGCATTAACTAATTCATCTCTCTTCTCTTTTGAAATGATGAAAGCCTCGTTGAGACCTGTCAATATCCCACGGTTAATTTTGATATTCCATTCTTTAAGTGGCGTTCCCACTGACTCAATCTTCTTTTTTATTGAGTGCTCTATGGCTGAAAGAATTGTCCATGGTTCATCTAACCTATAATCAATATCCACCACATTTTGTTTAACATAATCGCTCATATTTTCTACCTCATCAGCGCTTAAAGTTACAGCTCTGAGTTGATGAGCATTTTGGGCTTTTTCGGAAATCAAAATATTGGTGTCAACCGTTGCGCTATCAAAAATACCTGCACCCAAATCAATTAACAATAATGGATTAGAATTTTCTACGAAATAATTCCTCAACTTACTTCCGTACACTGCTCGCATCCACTTATTCGATGTGATAAACGCGAATACCCCATTATCTTTAAGAAGTTCCAAGGCTTTCTCATAGAACATTGTATAAATGTTACCACGAGCTTCATAAGTATTATATTTAGAGCTAATCTCACGATACAGTTTATACATCTCTGGATTCTTTCTTTTCATTTTTTCAAAATGAATGTAGGGAGGATTCCCAATAACAGCATCAAAACCATTATTAACACCGAAAATAAACGCACTATCATAAAAATTAGCGGCATATCTATTTACAAATGGGTCAAATGTTTTCAACTGCTGAGCTCGTTTATCAAATCCATCAAAAAGCTTAACTTCTGTTAGTTTATAGTATTTTTCTTGGTAATCATGCTTGGTATTTGGCTTTCTGGCATTGAAATATTTATCTCTCAAATCTGCCAGCTTACCTGATAATTTGTTATCAGTAAATAAGTTGTCTTCACCCTCTTCTAAATCTACCAACGTGTTGGCACAAACAAACTTAAAGTCAAGGTTAGGCAATGGTTGAATATTAGATTTATCATGCTCATCAACAATTACAGATAACCATGCACGAAGACGAGAAATTTCAACTGCCATTGGTTGGATATCAACACCAAAAATACTGTTTTCGATAATCTTTAATTTTGCTTCATAAGTATCAAAATTCTTGCTCGTAGATAAACGCTCGTACGTCCTCAGCAGCAGTTGAAGCATTCCCATTGGATAAGCACCAGAACCACATGCAGGGTCGATTGCTGTAAATTCGTCTAAGGCTTTTCTTAGGACAGCACTAATTTTTTTACTATTAACTCCCCAAAGGTCAGCTCCAGATGTACTTTTTCTTGCCATAAATTGTGCATCAGAGAAATCAAGTAGGAAGTCAATTCCTTGCTTGAATGAATCACTTTCAACCTTGCTATAAAGATAGTATCTGAGAGTTTCTCTACACATATAGTCAACAATTTCACGCGGAGTATAGAATGCGCCTGTCTGGTTACGCTCATTTGCCCCATCAGCGTTAATTTGAGATGATAGGAGTGATTCAAAGACTTGTCCCAACATTTCAGGGTCAACGGCAATCATCTCAAAGTCAGCACTAGATTCGTCAGTTGTAAAATTGAATTCATTGAATCTATCAAATAAATTCTTGAAGTAATTATCTGGAAAGGCGATTTTCTCTTTCTCAAAGTCATTTTCTTTAGGTTCAAAGAGACCACCATTCAAATAAGGCGTTAGGTAATCTTGATGGACTCTTTCAGAGACATCTGTATTTAGAGTATTGAAAAATAGA
>JAWHFN010000115.1:0-5380 GCA_032565555.1 Streptococcus mitis
TGTCTGAAAACAGTCTCTTGGTGCAGCTCAAGTATGCGGGGGCTTCAACAGACGAGCCACTTTTGAATGAATTGTACAAGCATTATCAAGTAACGGCTAATATCCTCTATGGGAATATCGAAATTCTCGATGGTACTCCTGTTGGAGAATTGGTGGTGGTCTTGTCAGGTGAAAAAGCAGCGTTGGCAGGTGCCCAAGAAGCCATTCGTCAAGCAGGCGTACAGCTAAAAGTATTGAAGGGAGGACAGTAAGATGGAATCATTGATTCAAACCTATTTACCAAATGTCTATAAGATGGGCTGGGCTGGTCAAGCAGGTTGGGGAACAGCCATCTACCTAACCCTTTATATGACAGTTCTTTCCTTCATTATCGGAGGGTTCTTGGGGCTTGTTGCAGGTCTCTTCCTTGTCTTGACAGCGCAAGGTGGTGTCTTGGAAAATAAAGTCGTTTTCTGGGTTTTGGATAAAATCACCTCTATTTTCCGTGCGGTTCCTTTTATCATTCTCTTGGCAGTCTTGTCACCCTTCTCTCATCTAATCGTAGGAACAAGTATCGGACCAAATGCGGCTATCGTACCCCTATCTTTTGCAGTCTTTGCCTTCTTTGCCCGTCAAGTACAGGTGGTATTGGCTGAGCTAGATGGTGGTGTCATTGAGGCGGCTCAAGCGAGTGGAGCGACATTCTGGGATATCGTAGGTGTTTACCTATCAGAAGGTCTTCCAGATTTGATCCGTGTGACGACTGTGACCTTGATTTCACTTGTTGGGGAAACAGCTATGGCTGGTGCGGTTGGAGCTGGCGGTATCGGTAACGTAGCTATCGCTTATGGATTTAACCGCTATAATCACGATGTGACCATTTTGGCAACCATCATTATCATTTTGATTATCTTTGCAATCCAATTCTTGGGAGATTTCCTGACTAAGAAATTGAGCCATAAATAAAAATAGCTAGGACATCTGTACATCATTCATAAGAGTTGTCATTATAGTCAAGACTTAAAATTCTCTGTACTGGTTGCTATCAATCGTTGCTTTTATGAGTTAGAGAGTTAAGAATTGTGGGGAGTCAATATGCAAAATCTGGGAGAAGTTTTTAAAGAATTGAGAAAGAGTCGGAATGTATCTCTACAGGAAGCGACGGGAGGAGAGTTTACTTATTCCATGCTGAGTAAATTTGAGCGTGGAGAAGCAGACTTATCCTCTATGAAATTGATTACTGCTTTAGATAACATCCACTCTGATTTGAATGAATTTATGTACTTGGTACGTGGTTTTTCTCAGAAAAAGGTTTTGGCTTTTCAAGAAAATCTCTGGGATCTATATGACAGAGAAGGGATTGATTCTCTCCACTCCTTGTATGAACAGAAGACTCAAAAGTATAGATCAAGTGGTGAAAAAAGCTATCTCTTACAAATGATTCGTATCAAGAGCCTTCTTGTATTTTTTGATTCAGAAATAAGAGCAACGGATGAAGAACTAACTTTTCTCTATGACTATTTTTTTACTATTGACATCTGGGGAAATTATGAATTGGAACTATTTTCAACGATTTCTACTTTGTTTCCTCTGCCCCTCTATTTTAAATATTCTAGGGAGATGTTGCAAAAGACGGATTTATTAGGCTCTTTACCTAGTAACAAAGTTGGTATTGACACCATTTTAATTAATGGACTCTTTAAAGCGATAGAGGAAAAGGATAAATTAAAAGCAGACTATTTTACCTTTCAGATTGAAAAACGCGATTTACCAGAATCTGAAGCTTATCTTAAAATCATTTATATGATTGCTAAAGGGTATTATGATACTATTTTTAAAGTAGAAAATAAGGGGCTTGAAAAAATCCAAAGAGGCATTACAATCTTACAAGATTTAGAGTATGTAGATGGTGCAAGATACTATGAAAACTATTTTGCAAGTCAGCTCTCAAATAAAGATTTGTAATATATTCCAATTACATCGACTGATGAAAAATAAATGGGTTTGTAGATGGAGTGATAAATAGCAGTATCTAGGAGCTAGAGTTCCTATTTTCAGAAAAAATATATTACAAAAAAGTGGGGAGTCCCGCTTTTTTTGTTAGACTGAATTCAATAGAATACTCTTTGAAATGTGAGAAAGGCCTGTTATGAAACTATTCTTAAACCACCATTTATTTAGGATACTTACCTTATCAAGGTTTTTGAGCTCAAGTGGAGCTTATATTTATAATCTGGTATTTATCGTTTATGCTGCGAGTCTACCCTTTAAAAATATAGCTGTATTTATGGCGAATATGATTACGATTTTACCTTTCCTATTTACTTTTTATGTTGGGATTAAGGCTGATCATACTCGGAATAAAGCAGGGACAATTATCTGGGTTGGTTGTGTGCAAAGTCTCCTATTTCTTTTGATTGCTAGTGTGATTCATGACCAGAACTTCGTAACGTTTGCTTTTATCTGTATGGTTAATATCTGTTCGGATATTTTATCGGATTATACAGCAGGCCTTCGTATGCCGATTATCCAGCATAATATTTCGGAAGATAGACTCTATGAAGCTTATTCCTTTACTCAGTTTGTTTCCTATTTATCAAATCTAGGAGGTCAAGCCTTAGGAGTGTGGTTACTCACAACCAGCCATCAAAATTTTTCTTTTGTTGCAATTGTGAACGCTGGCTTCTTTTTACTATCTTCTCTTATTTTGTTCAAAAATAGCAGAGAATTGACACATTTGTCTGTAAAGGTAGAGAATGAGCCTATTCGTTTGCTTCAACAAGTTAAGGCAATCTATGCGGACATGGATGATATCTTTAGGCAGAGAGAAAGTAAATCATTGCTTAAAATGATCCTTGTCATTTTGGTAATGAATACTTTGGGAGGAGCTGTTGGAGGTATTTATCACTTTTATTTATTAGACCATACTATCTATCATCTCAGCTATGCTCAAGCCCTATTTTTAATTGAATGTGTTAGTTTGGGAGGAGCTATTCTTGGTAGCCTAACTCCCCATGATTATTTTGGGAAATTGTCTTTCTCAAGTTTGCTATCGCTCAATGCAATTCTGTTTGTCTTGCTGGCTACTGCTAATATTTTAGATTTTCCTCCTCTAGTAGGTGTTGCTTGCTTAGCCTTTGTCATGTATTTGATGTCGAAATCAATGCCTAAATTAGATACTCTGTTATTGTCTAATTTGAGTGCGGATGTATTAGCTCGAAGTAATAATCTCTTGAGTATGATTTTTTCCCTAACATTACCCTTGGGGATGTCTGTATTTTCCTTCTTAGCTTTACAAGATATCAGGCTTTGTTGGTGGGTGTTTTTGGTAGTGAGTGTGATAGGGTTGATTTTATCACTAGAAAAAAGAAGTTTTTCGGGTAAAAAATTTTAACCTAGGGAAATCAGGCTTACTAGAAGGTCTTCCAGATTTGATTCGTGTGACAACTGTGACCTTGATTTCCCTTGTTGGGGAAACAGCTATGGCTGGTGCGGTTGGAGCTGGCGGTATTGGTAACGTAGCCATCGCTTATGGATTTAACCGTTACAATCACGATGTGACCATCTTGGCAACCATCATTATCATTTTGATTATCTTTGCAATCCAATTCTTGGGAGATTTCTTGACTAAGTCTTGAGTCATAAATAAAAAAGAGCCGCCTGGCTCTTTTTTAGTAATCAGATTTTCTGTGCAAATTTTTTACTCAAGGCTTGTCCAAGCAAGGCACCCACTAGGGCTCCGATGACAACACTTGCGATAAATAGAAGGATGGTTCCAGGATTTGGCGCGACCATGATACGGTCGATATATTCTTGCGATTTTCCTCTTGCTAGAAGGGTTGCCATATAGGCTTTGGGGGCAATCCACATAAGTAAGATTGGTCCTGATGTGCTAAAGGCAAAGAGTATGAAAGAAAGGAAGTTCTTTGTTTGGTCCTTGTATTTTCCTAGATTAGCTACTCCATCTGCTAGGAGGCCACAGATAATTCCAGGAAGGAAGGCACCGGCACCGTGTTTAGTCCCCAAGAAAAAGAGGGCAATGACAAGGCCGATAGTGGTAATGGCTCCAAAGCGCGGAACTTTTGCGACTAGGATCATATAGACGCTACCGCCGACAAGGGCAGTAAAGGCAGGCGCATAAAACATGTTTCCAGTTTGGTCAAAGAGATTGCCCAAAAGGACACCAATCCCCATACAGAGGAAGTAAAGAACTGCAAAAAGTAGTGTAGTTAAGATAGATTTTTTCATGAATTGTCTCCTGATCATTTTCTCACAATTCTCATTGTACCACGGTTTGATGGGATTGTAAATGGGCACTAGAATTTTTTGAAAACGCTTGAAATATGATATAATGGTTTCATAGTTATTTTTAGGGGGATATCATGGGGAGATTTTTAGACTTTGTCTTTAATCGTTTCTTTTTAGGGATGATTGCGACAGCCTTCTTTTGGCTATTAACCTTGGCAGGAGGGATTATCCTTGGTCTAGCGCCGGCTAGTGCCACCTTGATGAGCCTATATGCAGAACATGGTTATAGTTTTCGGGAATATAGCTTGAAGGAGGCTTGGTCTCTTTATAAGCAAAATTTTGTTTCAAGCAACCTGATTTTCTATAGCTTTTTAGGGGTGGATCTAGTTTTGGTCTACGGACTGTATCTCTTGGTGCAATTGCCTCATCAGACTATTATTCATTTGATTGCGACCTTTTTGAATGTTCTAGTAGTTGCCCTGCTGTTTCTGGCTTATACAGTATCTTTGAAATTACAAGTTTATTTTGATTTGTCCTATCGAAATCGTCTCAAACTATCCTTGATTGGCATCTTTATGAGTCTAGCAGCCGTGGCCAAGGTTCTCCTTGGGACCGTACTACTTGTGGTAATTGGTTACTATATGCCTGCCCTACTTTTCTTTGTAGGAATTGGGATGTGGCATTTCTTTATCAGTGATATGTTGGAACCGGTCTATGAAAGTATCCATGAAAAATTGGCGACAAAATAGAATGAAGCAGTTTTGGCTACATACGCTTCTGAGAACCTACAGTTCAGTTATGATGATTATTATTGCGAGTTTTGCAATCTTACTCTCTTACGCTGACTGGGATTCACGGGAAAAGGAAGCTCAGAGAGTAGCCCAGCGTGTAACCACTCGAACAGTCGAAGAGGTGGAATATTATTATCGCGAGTCAGCCCAGCTAGCTCAAGATTTAGTAGCCAATCAAGACCGGATACAAGGGGTTTATAAGTACTTTAGCCTGTCAACTTCTGAGTATTTTTATTGGCTGTTAGAGCATCAAGCAGCTTCGTCAACTTCTATTTCTCTGTATGAAAATATCGATGACCTGTATGTTCAGAATGACTATATAACGGGTGTTGCAATCGTCTTGCAGGACTTTAAAGAAGTTT
>JAWHFN010000116.1:0-5380 GCA_032565555.1 Streptococcus mitis
AATAGGCAATATTAGCTTATCCCTAGTATTGAAAAGACTGGATAGCTTCTTTCAAGTCATCTTGTAAACTATTTCTCTGGTCAAGTTGGACATAGACTTCCAACAGACAAGATCTAAAGTTGGAAAATTTGTAAAAATCCTCCCTTTCTTCTATCGGAAAATCAACAGTTTTTATCCAAGAAGCTACTTGCTCTTGCTCCAACTTCCCTTGTAAAATAGGTTCATAGATCACTCTTGCTAAACGCCAATCCTCATCATCTGTAAAACGAATGGAAATTCTTTTAAATAGTTGGCCAAGTATCTCAAATACTTCATGAACTCTGGTTTTAGGAAAGTCTGGATGACAAACCACCTCTGTCAGTAAATCGGCTCCATGTGCAAAAGCATGAACCCAACCATACTGACTTGAAAAACCTGTTGTATCCTTTTCTTTTGAAAGATAATACAAACCGTGATTTAAAAGGACATTACGAATTCCTGCATTTAATTCCTGATAAAAAATCGATTGCTGGTTGGCATCCGCAGACAAGAGATTTACATAAATAAGCGCCTTAAAAGAACGTTCAAGGGTTGACAGGCCTACCTTATCAATCTCTTTATCTAACCCTCCATCAGATGAAATCTCTTCAGCAATGAAATAAAATTGTTCCTGTGTAAATAGCTCTTCCTGAATCCCTCTAACAAAGCTTGTAAAAACAAGGTCATCGCGAATTTCTGGAGAAGAATCTCCCAAATGATCAAGCAACCACTGGATTTCTTCCTCATGATAACTTGGTTTTTCTTCTGCTATTTTTCTAAGTAACTTTTGATACATGGTCAATACTTCTACATTTCTAGCAACTTGATATAATCTAGACCCCATTTCTCGACAGCATCTAAAACAACTCTGAATTCCTGCCCCATTTCAGTTAAGCTGTACTCAACTCGTGGTGGAACTTCGGCATAGACCTTTCGTTGAACAATCTTATCCTTTTCTAATTGACGGAGATGACGGGTCAAAATAGTTTGAGTAATCCCAGGCAATAATCTCTGCAATTCTTTAAATCGTTTGGTACCCGTACTCAACTGATAAATGATTACCAGTGCCCATTTCCCCGTTAAAACCCTCTGCGTTGTCGCAAATGGACAAATACCATACTCACTCACTTTATTTGTCATAAAATATCTTCTTTCTATTTTTTTTAAAAAATTTATCTTTTAGTATCAATAAAAGTACTACTTTTGATACTAGCTATCAAAAAAGTGTCTACTTGTTTTTTTGTTTGTAACTGTTACAATTATATCATAAAAAAGAAATGGAGAATAGATATGTCAACAAACTTAGAAATTTTCAATGCTTATAACCAAGCTTTAATTGCTGGTGACTTTCCTGGTGTCTTTGAAACGATGGCAGACGATATTGTCTGGCATCAACCTGGTAATCATAGTATATCTGGTACAGTTGTTGGTAAGGACAAGCTAGGGCCTCACCTGGCTACATTTGCTGAGAAAACTAATGGAACCTTTAAGGTGGTAACAAATTGGGCTTCTGACAATAAGGATTTAATCGCAGCCAATGTTACTTTTCTTGGAACACGGGCTGATGGTACTGAACTCAATATGAACGGGATTGACCTCTTCCGTATTGAAGACGAAAAAATCAAAGAAGTTTGGCTCTTCTCTTCAGATCAAGCTGAAGAAGATAGCTTTTGGGGATAATTTAAGAGGCCAGGACAAAAAATTTTGATTTTAGGAATTCTTTATTATAAATTTTTAAAATCAATAGATTAGAAAAAAGCGAACAAGACAGAATTCTGAATGTCAGATAACTCGTTTTGTTCGTTTTTTATATTTAAGGTTAAACTTTTGTCCCAGACTCTTTTAATTTACTCTCCCAACTCAGCACTGTAGGCGATAATCTGGTCAACAGTGTCTGACAAGAACTGGATGGTATCACGGAGTGGTTTGTCTGTTGAAATATCGGCTCCGATAATCATAGCTGACTCAAGCGGTGTCTTGCTACCACCTGATTTGAGGAGATTGAGCCAGTCCTCAGCTCCAGTTTCTGAATGTTTCAGATGAAGGTAACCCGCAGTCGAGATGACTAGTCCTGCTGAGTAAGTGTAACTATACAAGCCCATGTAGTAGTGAGCTTGGCGCATCCAAGTCAGAGCTGCATCGTCGTCGATTTCAATAGCATCTCCCCAGAAATCCGTCAAGACTTCCTTCATAATGCTATTGAGTTTACTTGCTCCGAAAGTTTCTCCTTCTTCAATCAATGTATACACTTTACGCTGGAAGGCTGCTTCCAAAAGGTGAGTGATAAAGTTATGGAAGTAGGTGTCTGTCAAGCGGTGAGCAAGAGCGAAGCGTTTTTGACGAGGGTCGTCAGACTGGTGCTCCAAGTAATCACTGAGAAGCAATTCATTGAAAGTTGACGGTGCTTCAACATAGTAGGTCGACATGTGGGCGTTGAAATAGCTTTGGTGATTGTCTGAAAAGATGAATTGACCAGAATGCCCGATTTCATGAATCAAGGTATAGACATCGCTCAAACGGCCTGTCCAGCTCATGAGAACATAAGGATGCACTCGATATGGGTCCGCTGCATAGCCACCAGAATCCTTGCCACTATTGGCAGCAAAGTCCACCCAGCGCTCTTCTTGATAGCGAGCAACTTCCTGACAATATTCTTGCCCCAAAGGTTCTACCGACTTCATAACTAAGTCATAGGCATCTTCAATAGTCACTTCAGGATTTAGGGCGCTGTCCAAATCCAATTTCCAGTCTGCAAAGGTCATCTTTTCAAGACCATTAACCTTGGCAACGTGTTTGAGGTATCTCTGAGCAACGGGCGCAAAATCCTTCATGATGAGGTCAATCTGGCGATCAAACATGGCACGGTCCACTTCTTGTTCAGCCAGAAGATAATCAAAGACTGAGTCGTAACCCTTCATATCTGCTAGTAGTTTTTCAGACTTGACTTGGGCTACATAGGCTGCAGCAGCCGTATTTTGGTGCTTACGAAGACCTTCTGAGAAGGAACGGAAAGATTTCTCACGAACCTCAGCATCCTCATGATTTTGGTAGAAATTCTCATAGGTCACAAAGCTGTTTTTGTAGGTCTTGCCATGGGCTTCAAAGTCAGCCATTTCGAAATCCCCAGCTCGCATCTTAGTGTAAATATCCTGCGGACTGTAGAAAACTTCACCGAGATTGGTCAAGGCCTTCTCCACATCAGCCCCTAGATAGTGGGCTTTTTTGATTTTGGCCTGACGAATGGCCGCCGTCAAATGAGGCAATTCCCCCAAACGGTCCAAGACTTCCTCATCAGCTTCCACTAAGGCATCGTCAAAGAAGGTCAAGACTACACTGGCATCTGTTTCAAATTCCATCCCAGCTTGGGCAATGTTAGCAAATTCGTCATTGCTATAGTCTGTCGTCTGCGGCATGAATCCATAGTTGCCAATATGGCTCATCTGAATGTAGATTTGCTCCAATTCCGCAAAGGCCTTTTCAAAATCCTCAAAAGTATGAAGATTACCCTTGTAATCACGGCTAAATTGATTGATGTCTTCGCGAGTCTTCTCGATTGCACGCAAGAAATCTTCACGATCTTGGTATAGGGCTGTTAAATCCCAAAGTTCCTTCTCTGGAAATTCTGAACGGTGTTTTTGTTCCATTTTCTTCCTCTTATTTCTCTAATTCTAATAAAACACTAAGGGCTGATAAGGCGTAAAGTGGTGCTGTTTCTGCTCGCAAGATACGAGGACCAAGTCCTGCCAAGACGGCTCCCTTAGCTTCAAAACTCTCAATTTCTGCAGGTGAGAGCCCACCTTCTGGACCAAAGATAAAGAGCAGTTTGGTTCCTTTTTCAAGACCAGAGACCGCTTGTAAGAGCGCAGCGGCTTCTCCTTCTTTGGCTGATTCTTCATAGGCTACTATGATAGAGTCAAACTGCTCCAACTGAGCTAGAAAATCTGCTTTTTTCTCGAAAAGCTGGATACTTGGAACAACATTACGCTTACTTTGTTCTGCCGCGCCAAGGGCAATTTTTTCTAGTTTTTCAACCTTTTTACCCAATTTCTTGCCATCCCACTTGGCAACTGACCAGTCTGCAGGAAAGGCCCAGATTTGACTGGCACCCAGTTCGGTTACTTTTTGAGTGATGAACTCCAGCTTGTCTCCCTTTGGAAATCCAGATGCAATGGTCACTTGGACTGGCAGTTCCACATTCTCATCTAGTTCTTCTACCAATTCAAACTGACGATTTTCCACATCCAGCACGCGCGCTAAGCGCTTAATTCCATCATCAAAGACCAAGGTCACTTCATCATCTTCTTTCAAGCGCATAACCTGAAACATATGCTTGCTGGTTTCCTTATCCTCGATGGTGACAGGAGAGATAGCACTGCCTTTGACAAAATACTGCTGCATGCTAGCCTCCAATCACACCTGAAATATCCTTGGTTTTCTTAAAGATACAGGCATTCCATTCCCCTTGAATCATGTGAGTTTCAAGGAAAAATCCAGCTGACTCAGCCGACTCGCGCACCATGTCCCACTTGTCCTTGATAATCCCACTCATGATGAGGTAACCTTCATCCTTGACCAAGCGATAAGCATCATCCGTCAAATGAACGAGGATATCCGCCAAGATATTAGCTACAATCACATCTGCCTCAATCTCAACACCCTTAAGCAAGTCTCCTGCTGCTACATGGATGTTTTCCATACCAGGGTTTAGCTCAATATTTTCCTGAGCCACACGAACTGCCACATCATCTAGGTCATAGGCAAAGATTTCCTTGGCACCAAGCAGCGAACTGGCAATAGAGAGAACCCCTGAACCAGTCCCTACATCCAGCACCGTTTCACCACCACGAAGGACCTGCTCCAAGGCAAAAAGGCTCATCTTAGTAGTTGGATGCGTCCCAGTTCCAAAGGCCATACCAGGATCCAGCTTGATAATCTTTTCTCCCGCAGTCGCCTCATAGTCTGTCCAAGACGGCACGATGGTCAAGTCATGAGTAATTCGAGCTGGTTCGTAGTATTTCTTCCAGTTGTCTGCCCAGTCTTCCTCAGCCAAGGCAGTCGTCCCCATCTTGACCTCACCCAAATCCATAAAATCTGTCAATTCTGCTAAGCGAGCCTGCAAATCTGCCTCAACCACTGCTACATCCACCGTGTCAGGATAGTAGGCTGTCACTACGATTTCTTCTTGCTGCTCCACCTCTGGGAAAATCTCGCCGAAGCGGTCAACATTTCCTACATAGTCCATGCTATCTTCAATTGCTACCCCTTGGGCACCTAACTCAATCAAGAGATTGGAAACTAACTCCTCTCCCTCACGCTTGACTGTAACTTTTAACTCTTGCCATGTTTCCATTTTATTTTTTTT
>JAWHFN010000117.1:0-5204 GCA_032565555.1 Streptococcus mitis
AAGACCATGTACTACCTGCCTGTCGATTTCTATCGTTATTTGATCGGGCGTGAGGACCAGTCTGTCAATGAGCAAGTGATGATTAAGCGCATTGACCAGCAACTCAAGGTCAATCGACTCTTGGTAGACCAGCTTGATTTATCCAAAGTGAGTCATCCCAAAATGCGAGAATATCTGCTGAATCATATTGAGATTACGACGGTGATTTCTAGTGCCCTGCTCAACCGAGCAGGCACAGCAGAGCATCTTGCCAAAAAACGGGAGCTGTGGACCTATATTCAACAGGAAAATCCAGAGGTCTTTCAGGCCATTCGCAAGACCATGCTCAGCCGTTTGACCAAACATTCAGTCTTGCCAGCTCGCAAACTTTCCAATGTCGTCTATCAAATCACCAAATCTGTTTATGGATTTAATTAATATAAGTATTTTATAAGAGGGATTTAAGAAAAATTTTAACTTTTTCTTAATCCTTTTTAATTTTAGGAGATTATACTAGAGTCATCAAATAAAGAAAAACTCTAAGGAGAATCCTATGAAATTCAATCCAAATCAAAGATATACTCGTTGGTCTATCCGCCGTCTTAGTGTCGGTGTTGCCTCAGTTGTTGTGGCCAGTGGCTTTTTTGTCCTAGTTGGTCAGCCAAGTTCGGTGCGTGCCGATGTGGTCAATCCAACCCCTGCTCAAGTAGTGCCAGACGCAGATTTGGTGAGTGCAAAGAGTGACTTACCAGCAGAACTTCTCAAAGAAGCAGTCGATACAGCTCTTCCTTCAGAAAAGGCAGACTCAGCACCCAAAGCAAGCTTGGATACTACAAACTCTCCAGAGAAAGCGGATGTAGCTGCTAAAGACCAAGTAGTAGCACCAAAAGAAGAAGTGCAAGTAAAACCAGAATCTAAGAAAGAAACAGAAGATGCGGTTAAACCTGCGACAAATCCTGCGCCTACAGTTTCTGGACAAGACCGTGAAGCAAATGAAGCTCAACCAGCAACTACCCCAGCTGAAGTGCAAAAAGGCGTAGCTGACAACACTAAAGACACAGTAGATGTTCCGGCTACTTATCTAGACAAAGCCAACTTCCCTGGACCATTCACAGCCGGTGTCAACCAAGTTATTCCATATGAATTCTTCGCTGGTGACGGTATGTTGACTCGTCTTATCTTGAAGTCTTCAGACAAGGCTCCATGGTCAGACAATGGTTCGGCTAAAAACCCCGCCCTTCCACCAGTAGAAAACTTGGGCAAAGGTCTCTACTTCTACGAAGTGGACTTGGCAGGTACTCAAGGTAAATCAGATAAAGAACTTCTTGACCTTTTGAAACAAAACGGTACTCAAAGCTATAAAGCTACCATAAAAGTGTACGGTGCTAAAGACGGCAAGGCTGATTTGACTAACCTTGTAGCGACTAAGGATTTGACAGTAAACTTGAATGGCTTGACCACCCCAGCTGAAGTGCAAAAAGGCGTGGCCGATAACACCAAAGACACAGTAGATGTTCCAGCCACTTACTTGGACAAAGCCAATTTCCCAGGCCCATTCACAGCCGGCGTCAACCAAGTCATTCCATATGAATTCTTCGCTGGTGACGGTATGTTAACACGCCTTATCTTGAAAGCATCCGACAAGGCTCCATGGTCAGACAACGGTTCAGCTAAAAACCCCGCTCTCCCACCAGTAGAAAAATTGGGCAAAGGCCTTTACTTCTATGAAGTAGACTTGGCCGGAACCCAAGGTAAATCTGACAAAGAGCTTCTTGATCTCTTGAAACAAAACGGCACTCAAAGTTATAAAGCCACTATCAAGGTATACGGTGCCAAAGATGGCAAGGCGGATTTGAGCAACCTTGTAGCGACTAAGGATTTGAATGTCAATTTGAATGGCTTAACCACTCCAGCTGAAGTGCAAAAAGGTGTGGCCGACAACACTAAAGATACCGTAGACGTTCCAGCTACATACTTGGACAAAGCGAACTTCCCAGGCCCATTCACAGCTGGTGTCAATCAAGTTATTCCATACGAATTCTTCGCTGGTGACGGTATGTTGACTCGCCTTATCTTGAAAGCATCCGATAAGGCTCCATGGTCAGACAACGGTTCAGCTAAAAATCCGGCCCTTCCACCAGTAGAAAACTTGGGCAAAGGTCTTTACTTCTATGAAGTGGACTTGGCCGGCACCCAAGGCAAATCAGATAAAGAGCTTCTTGACTTGTTGAAACAAAATGGTACAAAAAGTTATAAAGCCACTATCAAGGTATACGGTGCCAAAGACGGCAAGGCGGATTTGACTAATCTTGTAGCGACTAAGAATTTGGATGTCAATTTGAATGGCTTAACTACTCCAGCTGAAGTGCAAAAAGGTGTGGCTGACAACACTAAAGACACAGTGGACGTTCCAGCTACATACTTGGATAAAGCCAATTTCCCAGGCCCATTCACAGCCGGCGTCAACCAAGTCATTCCATATGAATTCTTCGCCGGAGACGGTATGTTGACTCGTCTCATCTTGAAAGCCTCAGACAAGGCTCCATGGTCCGACAACGGTTCAGCTAAAAATCCCGCTCTCCCACCAGTAGAAAAATTGGGCAAAGGCCTCTACTTCTATGAAGTGGATTTGGCAGGAACTCAAGGTAAATCAGACAAAGATTTGCTTGACCTCTTGAAACAAAACGGCACTCAAAGTTATAAAGCTACCATCAAGGTGTACGGTGCCAAAGATGGCAAGGCGGATTTGAGCAACCTCGTAGCGACTAAGGATTTGACAGTGAACTTGCATGGACATCAGTCTCTGATTCCGATGCAGTCAGGTTTCGTCCCATCTTCTAATGGTTCAGCTATGCCGGCTCCAATGATGAATAGTCATCAAGATGCGTCTAAGATGAACGCTCAAATGCCTAGTGCCAATCAAGATGATATGAAATCTAAAATGCCAGTTGCTAGTCAGGATAAGATGATGCCTAACAAAGAGCAGGATAAAACCATGAATGCTAGCCAGCCTATGGCAACACCAGGCATGAAACAAGATCAAGATCAAGTTCCAGCAGCCTCAAGCAAAATGTCTGATGAAGGCAAGATGGCATCTAATAACAAGGTGTCAAGTCCAATGATGGCTGATCAAATGAAAGACCAAAAAGACATGCTTCCATATACTGGTGAATCCCAAACATCAATGGCTACTCTTGGATTCTTTGGATTAGCTTTGGCCGGCCTGCTAGGTGGACTCGGCTTGAAAGCTAAAAAAGAAGAAAATGACTAGTCTAGCTACAGACTTTCTATCTAGGATATGAAAAATCCAGATATCGTTTAGAATGTTCGTAAAGAGATTAAAATAGTGTTATACTATTGTGGTATAGCACTGTTTTTTTCAAAGGAGAGACAGATGGGAAAGACAATTTTACTCGTTGACGACGAGGTAGAAATCACAGATATTCATCAACGTTATCTGGTTCAGGCAGGATATCAGGTTTTGGTGGCCCATGATGGAGTAGAGGCCTTAGAAATCTTCAAGCGAAAACCGATTGATTTGATTATTACAGATATCATGATGCCTCGGATGGATGGTTATGATTTGATTAGTGAGGTTCAGTATCAATCTCCAGATCAGCCTTTTCTCTTTATCACGGCTAAGACCAGTGAGCAGGACAAGATTTACGGCTTAAGCTTGGGGGCAGATGATTTTATTGCTAAGCCCTTTAGTCCACGTGAGCTGGTTTTGCGTGTCCACAATATCTTGCGTCGCCTTCATCGTGGAGGTGAGACAGAAGTCGTCAGTCTCGGGGATTTACGGATGAATCACGGTAGTCATGAGGTCCAAGTCGGAGATGTGGCGCTTGATTTGACCGTCAAATCCTTCGAACTTCTATGGCTTTTAGCCAGCAATCCAGAGCGCGTTTTCTCCAAGACAGACCTCTATGAAAAGGTCTGGCAGGAAGACTATGTAGATGATACCAATACCTTGAATGTTCATATTCATGCTCTTCGACAGGAGTTGGCTAAACATGCTAGCGCAGAAACGCCTACTATAAAAACTGTCTGGGGTTTGGGCTACAAAATTGAGAAAGCACGAGGTAGTTAATGAAATTAAAAAGTTATATTTTAGTGGGGTATATCATTTCAACACTCCTAACGATTATCGTGGTTTTTTGGGCTGTTCAAAAAATGCTGATTGAGAAAAGCGAGATTTACTTTCTGCTTGGAATGACCATCGTTGCCAGCCTTGTCGGTGCTGGGATTAGTCTCTTTCTTTTATCACCGGTATTTACGTCATTGGGCAAACTCAAGGAGCATGCCAAGCGAGTAGCGGACAAGGACTTTCCTTCAAATCTGGAGGTTCAAGGACCTGTAGAATTTCAGCAATTAGGTCAAGCTTTTAATGAAATGTCCCATGATTTGCAGGCGACCTTTGATTCCTTGGAAGAAAGCGAACGAGAAAAGGGCTTGATGATTGCCCAGTTGTCGCATGATATCAAGACCCCCATCACTTCAATCCAAGCGACGGTAGAAGGGATTTTGGATGGGGTTATCAAGGAAGGAGAACAGGACCATTATCTAGCAACCATTGGGCGCCAGACGGAAAGACTCAATAAACTGGTTGAAGAGTTGAATTTTTTGACTCTAAATACAGCTAGAAATCAGGTGGAAACTACCAGCAAAGACAGCATTTTTCTGGATCAGCTCTTGATTGAGTGCATGAGTGAATTTCAGTTCTTGATTGAGCAGGAAGAGCGAGATGTCCATTTGCAGGTAATCCCAGAGTCTGCCCGGATTGAGGGAGATTATGCCAAACTTTCTCGTATCTTGGTGAATCTGGTCAATAATGCTTTTAAATACTCAGCTCCAGGAACCAAGCTGGAAGTGGTGGCTAAGCTGGAAAATAACCAGCTTTCAATCAGTGTGACCGATGAGGGACAGGGGATTGCCCCAGAGGATTTGGAGAATATTTTCAAACGCCTTTATCGTGTAGAAACTTCGCGTAACATGAAAACAGGTGGTCATGGCTTAGGTCTTGCGATTGCGCGTGAATTGGCCCATCAATTGGGTGGGGAAATTACAGTCAGCAGCCAGTACGGTCTAGGAAGCACCTTTACCCTCCTTCTCAATCTCTCTGGCAGGGTAAATTCCCAAACTAAGTTCCACCGCTAATCCAAGTGGAAGTTAGTCTGATAAAAATTCTAAAAACCAGTGGAAATCCGTGTCAGGGTAAGTTCCAC
>JAWHFN010000118.1:0-5191 GCA_032565555.1 Streptococcus mitis
TTCACCACGAAGACGAGCGATTGTTACCAACCAACGAAGTCCAAGTGTTGTACGACGTTCTGGACGAACTTCAACTGGGACTTGGTAGTTAGAACCACCAACACGACGTGCACGTACTTCAAGTACAGGCATGATGTTTTCCATAGCTGTTTCAAATACTTCAAGTGCATCGTTGCCAGTAGCTTCTTTGATTTGCTCAAAAGCACCGTAAACGATTGAAGCAGCTGTACCACGTTTACCGTCAAGCATAACGCGGTTGATAAGACGAGTAACTAATTGTGAATTGTAAAGCGGATCTGGCAATACGTCACGTTTTGGAGCTCTATTTTTACGACTCATTTCTCTTTATCCCCTTTCCTTATGCTTTTGGACGTTTAGTACCGTATTTAGAACGGCCTTGTTTACGATCGTTAACACCTGCAGTATCAAGTGCACCACGGACGATATGGTAACGTACCCCTGGAAGGTCTTTTACACGTCCACCGCGAAGAAGCACCACGCTGTGCTCTTGCAAGTTGTGTCCGATACCTGGGATGTAGGCAGTAACTTCGATAAGGTTGCTCAAACGTACACGAGCGAATTTACGAAGGGCTGAGTTAGGTTTTTTAGGTGTCATTGTTCCAACACGAGTTGCAACACCACGTTTTTGTGGTGAAGAAACGTTTGTTTGAACTTTTTTATGACTGTTGTAACCAACGTTCAAAGCTGGTGATTTAGATTTTTCTACTTTTGATTTACGCGGTTTGCGAACCAATTGGTTAATTGTAGGCATCTACATTCTCCTGTGTTTTTTTATTTTTGGTGATGATACACTTGGTGACAGCTATCATCTGTGTGTACTTTTGCAACATTTGTCAGCACGTCCCTGTACACTCTTGAGAGACCAAAAGTAAAAAGTACCGTCTATTATTGTATCAAAATTTTCTATTGGTTGTCAAGATATTTTTCTTTTTCATTCTTAATTTTAGCTCTTTTGTAGTGCTCCCCCAAAAAAGAAAAAGGAGGAATCCCACCCTCCTAAAGTTAGTATTGTTCCATTCAATCCCATCAATTTTAGCAAATAATGGTTTTCGAGATAGAATAGTATCACAACCAACCAGATTCTTTCGCTATATTAGCTGCCTCTGTTCGATTACCTGCATCTAGTTTCGAAAGAATATTGGTGACATAGTTTCGGACTGTTCCGTTGGATAGATAAAGTTGATCTGCAATTTCTTGGTTAGAGAAACCCTGAGCGATTCCCTTTAAAACTGCGACTTCTTGCTCTGTTAATGGATTGGGATGCGTCATCACCACTTCCATCAATTCAGGAGAATACTCCTTGCGTCCTTCGAGGACGGTGTGCAAGGTTTGCATGAGGTCTGCAATGCTTCGTTCCTTTAATACATAAGCATCTACTCCGGCCTTGACCGCACGTTCAAAATACCCAGGACGCTTGAAGGTCGTCACCACAACCACCTTTGTTTCAAGCTTTTCTGCTCGTATCCACTCCAAGACTTCAAGACCTGTCTTAACAGGCATTTCTACGTCAAGGATGGCGATATCTATAGACTCCTTTTCTAATAGTTGGATTGCTTCTTGCCCATTATTGGCTTGAAAGACAGGCTCTACATCCGGTTGAAGTGTGAGCAACTGGCACATGGCATCTCGCAACATACTTTGATCTTCTGCGACTAATACTTTCATCTACTTTCTCTCCTTATAAGGTAGTCGAACCTGAACTTCTGTCGGTTGTTTCCAACTAATTACCTTTACTTCTCCCGAAAATGGAAGAACACGATCTCGAACTGTATGGAGTTCATCCCCGCTTATAGAGACAAAGCCACAGCCATCATCTCTCACTGTTAGAATGAGTTCTTTCTCTGTCCGTTCTAATTTTAAGTAGACTTTAGACGCTTTAGCATGTTTGATGATATTGGTCACTAATTCAAGCAAAATCATGGAAGCCGTTGACTCCAATTCCTGAGTTAAGCTAGCTGTATCTAGTTGATTAGCTATTTCCACCTCAATTCCAGCAATTTCTAACATCTTTTTCACAGTCTCTAGTTCGGATGTCAAAGTTCTAGACTTAAGATTTTCCACAATGGTTCGCACTTCATTCATGGAATCCTTGCTGATCCGGTGAATTTCTTTTAATTCCTTTTCCACCTGTGGATAAGCCTCCATCTGAAATAACTGCAAGGCTAAATCTGTCTTAACACTCAGCATAGCAAAGGTATGTCCCAGACTATCATGCAAATCCTGACCGATACGACTGCGTTCATTTTCAGCAAGCAATAGATTTATCTGGGCATTTTGCTTAGTCTGAGCTTCTTTCAAATCCTCGATAATGCGAATCCGAACCAAGCCAAAAGTCATTAAATCGATAAAAGTGAGAATTCCAAGTAGATAGACTAGAAACTCAACTTCAACTTCCTGAAAAATCAAAAGTTGCCCCACAACAAGGACTTGAGCAAGGAGAAAAGTTCGGACATGTAAAGAATTAAAACTACGTACGCCGAAATGATAAATTAAGAGATTGGCAAGGAAAAAGAAGAACCAGATATAATTTACACCAACAAAGGCAGTATAGCCAGCTACATAGGCTAGCATGATAACCCAACAGAGCCAGGATAAACGCTGGCTCTTAGTTGTTAAAACGCCTAAGTAAGCCAAGACAAATAGAATATCAATCAACAAATGCCAGCTAGGAAGCTCCCCAGTCACTACAGGAACGATGGGAAAAACCATAAAAATCAAACTGGCCCAATACATATAATCTATGCTTTTCAGTCTTACAAGCATTAAGCATTCTCCTTATGACTTTGAAGGTAAATGGTCAAACCAAACAAAACTGCTGAAAAAACAAGTAGATAAACTGTGGCTGATAAATTGATGCCACCCTCGTTTAAGAAGGTCTTGAGCAACTCCATCAACTGATAAGTTGGTAGACACTTCCCGATTGCTTGCATCCAGTCTGGAAATAAAGAGATGGGCATCCAGAGTCCGCCTAAAACAGCCAAGCCTAGATAGAGAAGATTGCCCACGACAGACATCAGCTGACTAGAAGGCAAGAGTGTCAAGGTCAAGCCAAGCGCTACAAAAGCTACACTTCCTACTATCAGCAAGAGCGCAGCCCCAATCCAGCTTCCTAAAGGCATATCCACACCTCTGACCAAGTGCCCAACTGAGAAAACAACCAGGATTGAGACCAGATAATCAACCATCATACTTGTTATCTTTGATAGATAATATTCTACCATATTTACAGGGGTATGGCGCAATGTTTTCTGCCAGTTGTTGATTTTATCGGTATATAAAACAGCTGGGAATGAAAACATAGCTGTCGACATCATGGAAAAGGCTGTCATGGAGATGAGGTAATCACGCATAAAATTATCTGGTCCACCGGGTGTGTTCTGGTACATGCCTGAAAAGAATAAATAGAAGGCTGTCGGCATCCCGACGGATAATAGATAATAGACCAATTGTCGTTTGGTCAATATAAATTCTATCTTACTAAGTGCTATCCATCGTTTCATCTTAGTCATCTCCCTTTTGTGTTTCTTCAAAGATTGTATCCAGCAAGCTACGGTTATTGACTTCAATTTCTTGTATCCTACAGCCTGCCTGGACTAACAGTTCCCAGAAAGCATCTGCTTCGCGTGTGACTACTTGCAGGGCATCTTGTTTTTGTGACCAGTTTTCAACCAAGTTAGACCGCTCAACGACTTTCTTGTAAGCCAGAGGAAGGATAAAATGCTTTTCAATTCCCTCACTACGCATAGCTAGAGGCGTCGTATCACGAATCAACTCTCCCTTATTTAAAACCAAAATCCGGTCAGCCGTATGCTCTACCTCTTCAATATAATGAGACGAATAGAGAATGGTGACTCCTTGCGCTTTTAGGTCCCGAACAATTTCCCAAAAACGTTGACGGGTAGAGGTATCCATGGCAGCAGTTGGCTCATCTAAAAAGACAAGCTTTGGTCGCCCAATTAAGGTCAAGACAAAAGAGAAAAGACGCTTTTGTCCACCTGATAATTTTTCTGCGAATTGCTCTTTTTGTTCCTTATCAAACTGTAATAGTTGATCTATTTCCTGGTTACTCAAGTGATTTGGATAAATTTTTTGAAAGAAAGCAATCAACTCTTTGACCTTTAATTTCTGAACGATGACATTTTCTTGAGGCAGATAACCTCTAATATAGTCTAACTGAGAACTCGTCACTGACAAGCCTTGGATGGATACTTGACCGCTTGTGATCAGTTTATCTCCAAGCAGACAGTCCAAGAGTGTGGTCTTCCCAGCACCATTGGGCCCAATCAAGGCGACGCATTCACCTTCAGCTACCTCAAAGGAAATATCCTTCAAAATAGCCTTGCCCTTGATGTTTTTATTTAGGCTTTCTACCTTAATCATGTTCATGATATTCTCCTTTCAGCCACTCCTTTCCCATAGGAAAGGCGATAAAAATCATAAACCCTAGTCCCCAGGCACCACGGATGAATTGGTGAAGGAAGGCTTGATCAAACCAACCTGTAAACATTTCTACCAACCATACCACTAGTGATAGTCCAATAAAAAGATAGAGAAACGCTTTTTTCATTTTTCAAACTCCTTTTTCACATCTGAGACTAATTTCAAACCTTCTCGGATAAGCCAGGACATCATTCCAAATCCTGCAAATAGCTCCCAAGGAAAATGATAGAAATCTTCATCCAATCCTGAGAACATGAGATAAGTCATGACTCCTGCTGCTACTAAACTCATTGCGACAATCATTTTATTTTTCATCTCTTCTTCCTCCATTTCATACTTCAATTATAGTCTTTTGAAGTTAGCGGAGCTAGAAGCTTCTGTCACTAGGAAATATGACAAATGTCATAAAAATTCTGTTCAAAACAAGCAAGATACACTATACAATAAAACACAAGTAGAAAAATCTAAGGCAGCTTCCTCAAAAGAAATATCAAACCCCATTCACACTATATTGAAAACTAATACTTATTTAAAATCAAAAGAGCGGAAATTTTTATCGCACAAACATATACATTATATGCAGAACAAAAAACTCTTCAATTACTTTCTTAAAAGTTTGTAAGAATTATACAGTAACCGCCCGATAACGAAGTATATTGAAAAATCTCCAGACTAGAGAACTCATTGATAGTTCCTAATCTGGAGATTTCTTATTTGCACTTTTCTTGTA
>JAWHFN010000119.1:0-5166 GCA_032565555.1 Streptococcus mitis
TGACCAGTCCAGCCGTGATAACTGTAACCCCTGTACTTGACTGAATGAGGGCAGTTACGACAATCCCGACTAGAACACCTAGAAAGGGATTGCTAGTGTACTTGTCAATGTAAAAACGAAGGCGATCTCCAGCAGCTTGTTGCAAACCGTCTCCCATGGTCTTGATACTATATAAGAATAGTCCCAGACCACCTAAAAAGTGAAATAAAATTTCCTGCCAATTAATGGACATTTCTTTTTCCTCCGAAAAATAATAACGGAATTTCTCCTATTCTATTTTAAAGGATAAAAGTAAATCTAACAAGTGTTAAGCTAAGATTTTAGAAAGAAAATTCGTTAGGAAAAGAAAAAATAATACACTCTAACATAACATGCAGATTAAATATCGAAAAATCTTGTGAAATCTTTCCTTATATTTCCAAAGTGTGATATAATAGTTTCGAATAAAATAAATAAAGGGGTTTTTGTAACATGGCAAAACTTACTGTTAAAGACGTTGACTTGAAAGGTAAAAAAGTCCTCGTTCGTGTTGACTTCAACGTACCATTGAAAGATGGCGTAATCACTAACGACAACCGTATCACAGCAGCTCTTCCAACTATTAAGTACATCATCGAACAAGGTGGACGTGCAATTCTTTTCTCTCACCTTGGACGTGTGAAAGAAGAAGCTGATAAAGCTGGTAAATCACTTGCTCCTGTAGCAGCAGACTTGGCAGCTAAATTGGGCCAAGACGTTGTTTTCCCAGGTGTTACTCGTGGTGCTGAATTGGAAGCAGCTATCAACGCTCTTGAAGATGGACAAGTTCTCTTGGTTGAAAACACTCGTTATGAAGATGTTGACGGCAAGAAAGAATCTAAAAATGATCCTGAACTTGGTAAATATTGGGCATCACTTGGAGATGGTATCTTCGTAAATGATGCATTCGGTACAGCTCACCGTGCACACGCATCTAACGTTGGTATCTCAGCAAACGTTGAAAAAGCAGTTGCTGGTTTCCTTCTTGAAAACGAAATTGCCTACATCCAAGAAGCAGTTGAAACTCCAGAACGTCCATTCGTAGCGATCCTTGGTGGTTCAAAAGTTTCAGATAAGATCGGTGTTATCGAAAACTTGCTTGAAAAAGCTGATAAAGTTCTTATCGGTGGTGGTATGACTTACACATTCTACAAAGCACAAGGTATCGAAATTGGTAACTCACTTGTAGAAGAAGACAAATTGGATGTTGCCAAAGCTCTTCTTGAAAAAGCAAACGGCAAATTGATCTTGCCAGTTGACTCAAAAGAAGCTAACGCATTTGCTGGTTACACTGAGGTGCGTGACACTGAAGGTAAAGCAGTTTCTGAAGGCTTCCTTGGTCTTGACATCGGTCCAAAATCTATCGCTAAATTTGACGAAGCTTTGACTGGTGCGAAAACAGTTGTATGGAACGGACCTATGGGTGTATTTGAAAACCCAGACTTCCAAGCTGGTACAATTGGTGTGATGGACGCTATCGTGAAACAACCAGGAGTTAAATCAATCATTGGTGGTGGTGACTCAGCTGCCGCAGCGATTAACCTTGGCCGCGCAGACAAATTCTCATGGATCTCTACTGGTGGTGGAGCATCAATGGAACTTCTTGAAGGTAAAGTTCTTCCAGGACTTGCAGCCTTGACAGAAAAATAAGATTTTATAAATAAATCAAAGAAGAGAGGGATGAAAGTTCCTCTTTTCTTTTGCTTAAAATAAAAACGCTTCCTCTCAACTATTCCTCATAAAATCTCCCAAATTATGATAAAATGGAAATAGAAAGTTGAGATTATGAGTTATTTTAAAAAATATAAATTCGATAAATCCCAGTTCAAACTTGGTATGCGAACCTTTAAAACAGGTATTGCTGTTTTTCTAGTTCTCTTGATTTTTGGCTTTTTTGGCTGGAAAGGTCTTCAAATTGGTGCTTTGACAGCCGTTTTTAGCTTGAGGGAGAGTTTTGATAAGAGTGTCCATTTTGGGACTTCGCGTATTCTAGGAAATAGCATCGGTGGCCTCTATGCCTTGGTTTTCTTCCTAATAAATAGTTTTTTCCACGAAGCCTTTTGGGTAACCTTAGTAGTTGTTCCAATCTGCACCATGTTAACCATTATGACAAACGTAGCCATGAATAACAAAGCAGGGGTTATTGGTGGTGTAGCAGCTATGTTAATCATTACCCTATCGATTCCGAGTGGCGAAACAATTTTGTACGTATTTGCGCGTGTATCAGAAACTTTCATGGGAGTTTTTGTCGCAATTCTCGTAAATTACGATATTGATCGTATTCGGCTCTTTTTAGAGAAAAAAGAAAAATAATGTTACATTTTATAACATTATCAATTGACGTTTGTCTTTTTTTAGACTATAATAGACAGAAAGAAGGAAATTGTAAATGAAGGAAAAAGAATTTCGCCGAAATATGGCTGTTTTTCCTATCGGCAGTGTTATGAAGTTGACCGATCTATCGGCGCGTCAGATTCGTTATTATGAAGATCAAGAGTTGATTAAGCCTGATCGAAACGAAGGGAACCGTCGCATGTATTCCTTGAATGACATGGATCGTCTGCTTGAAATCAAAGATTATATCTCTGAAGGTTATAATATCGCTGCCATTAAGAAAAAATATGCTGAACGTGAAGCGAAATCCAAGAAAGCGGTGAGTCAGACTGAGGTGCGTCGTGCACTTCACAATGAACTCCTCCAACAGGGTCGCTTTGCTTCAGTACGGTCACCTTTTGGTCGCGGTTAGGCAACCGCAAGTAGTCATAATTAAGGAGAAAACTCATGCCAATCACAGCTGCAGATATTCGTCGTGAAGTCAAGGAAAAAAATGTTACCTTTATCCGTCTCATGTTCTCAGATATTTTGGGAACCATGAAAAACGTCGAAATTCCTGCTACAGATGAACAGTTAGATAAAGTCTTGTCAAATAAGGCTATGTTTGATGGATCTTCTATCGAAGGTTTTGTACGTATCAATGAGTCAGATATGTACTTGTACCCTGACTTGGATACATGGACAGTCTTCCCTTGGGGAGATGAAAATGGAAGTGTTGCAGGTTTGATCTGTGATGTCTATACAACAGAAGGTGAACCATTTGCAGGTGACCCTCGTGGCAATTTGAAACGTGCTCTTCGTCATATGGAAGAAGTAGGATTCAAGTCCTTCAACCTTGGGCCAGAGCCAGAATTCTTCCTATTTAAGTTGGATGAAAATGGAGACCCAACACTTGAAGTGAATGACAAGGGTGGCTACTTTGATTTGGCGCCTACTGACCTTGCTGACAATACACGTCGTGAGATTGTGAATGTCTTGACCAAAATGGGATTTGAAGTAGAAGCAAGTCACCACGAGGTTGCGGTTGGCCAACACGAGATTGACTTTAAGTACGATGAAGTTCTCCGTGCCTGTGATAAGATTCAAATCTTTAAACTTGTTGTTAAAACCATTGCTCGCAAACACGGACTTTACGCAACCTTTATGGCGAAACCAAAATTTGGTATTGCCGGATCAGGTATGCACTGTAATATGTCCTTGTTTGATGCAGAAGGAAACAATGCCTTCTTTGATCCAAATGATCCAAAAGGAATGCAGTTGTCAGAAACGGCCTACCATTTCCTTGGTGGTTTGATCAAACATGCCTACAACTATACTGCCATCATGAACCCAACGGTTAACTCATACAAACGTTTGGTTCCAGGTTATGAAGCGCCTGTTTACATTGCTTGGGCTGGTCGCAATCGTTCACCACTTGTGCGCGTGCCTGCTTCACGTGGTATGGGAACTCGTCTTGAGTTGCGTTCAGTGGACCCAATGGCAAACCCATACATCGCTATGGCGGTTCTTTTGGAAGTTGGTTTGCATGGTATCGAAAATAAAATTGAAGCACCAGCTCCTATCGAAGAAAATATTTACATCATGACAGCAGAAGAGCGTAAGGAAGCTGGTATTACAGACCTTCCATCAACTCTTCACAACGCTTTGAAAGCTTTGACAGAAGATGAAGTTGTCAGAGCAGCTCTTGGAGAACATATCTATACTAGTTTCCTTGAAGCAAAACGGATCGAATGGGCAAGTTATGCAACTTTCGTTTCACAATGGGAAATTGATAATTATTTAGACCTTTACTAATACTAATATAGAAGAAAGATTGCCTGAGGGCGGTCTTTTTTCTTGTGTTTTATATCGAGGTGTGATATATTTTATATAACGAAGTACGATATATCGAACTGGATAGGAGGTGACTATAAATGGAATTAACGGATAAGATTCGTCGAGTTTATCTTCCGATGACGGAAACGGGCTTTTATATCTTGTTCTGTCTGCAAAAGGAAGGCCATGGTTATAGTATTACGCAAAAGGTCAAGGAGATGACAGATTCGCAAATCTTGATTAGTCCTGGGACTATGTATGGAACCTTGTCAAAAATGGAAAAGGATGGCTTGATTTCCTTTGTCCGAGAAGAGGAGAAGCGTAAAATTTATCAGATCACAGACTTGGGACGCAAAGTCTTAGATATTGAATTGAAGCGTATTGAACGGCTCTATAGAAACAGTCGGGAGGAAGGATGATGGAAAAGAAAATTGTTTATCGAATTTTTACAATTGCGGATTATGAGAGGGAGGCTCTATACTTTAGAGAAATGCATGCTAAGGGATGGAAACTTAGGGAAGTAAGCTACTCTATCTTATTGTTTGCAGTTAAGTATACCTTTGAAAAGTGTCAGCCTGAGCAAGTGTCTTATCAGTTGGATTTTTACCCAATGGAAAAATCAGAGAGATCCTCCTATTTACAACTATTTAAAGACTGTGGCTGGGAGCATATTACAGACTTTAATAGTTTTTCCTATTTTAGAAAAGCGCATTCTGAAATTGAATCGGATGCAGAATTTGAAATCTATAATGACGCTGCTGGGAAGTTAGCTATGGTTAATCGCATTTTAAGACTGCGATTAGTACCTGTTTTACTTTTGCTAGCCATACATATACCATTCTTACTTAAATTGCTCAATAGAAGTAATGCGTATGGTCTATGGAGTTTTCTTGCGGTCGGGCTAGATGTTTTCTTGTCTTTAATCCTTTTGTTAATAGTTGCCTATATTAGCTGGAAGTTATGGCATAAAAAGAAGGAATTATCAGATTTATGATAGGG
>JAWHFN010000120.1:0-5164 GCA_032565555.1 Streptococcus mitis
CTCCGTATGCCGTGAATGAGGAGATACATAGCTATCGTCAAAACCTCTAAACAGAAGATGACCTTCCTTTAAGGTGTCCTGAGGATAGATACCCGATAACTTACTGTCCATCTGGTATTTTTCCACTCCATAGCGCAGATAAAGACCAGCCTGAGCCCCCCAACAGATATGAAGGGTCGAATAGACATGGGTCTTGGACCACTCGATTACCTGACTGAATTCCTCCCAATAGTCCACTTCCTCAAATGGTAAATGCTCAACTGGAGCACCCGTGATAATCATCCCATCAAAATACTCGTCCTTGACTTCAGGAAAAGTTTTATAGAAGGTCTCCATGTGTTCTGAACGAGTTGTCTTGGAACGATGGCTCTCCATATAGAGGAAATCAATATCCAGTTGTAGAGGTGTATTGGCCAAATGGCGTAACAACTGGGTTTCTGTGACCATTTTCTGTGGCATGAGATTTAAAATTAAAATCTTCAAAGGACGGATATCTTGGTGGGCCGCACGTTGATCATCCATGACAAAGATGTTCTCTGTCCGTAAAATCTCAACAGCTGGTAATTTTTTATCAATTCGAATCGGCATAACCCTCTCCTAACTGTATTCTTTCAGGAATCATTGCATATGTTTGAAACTCTTCGAAAATCTCTTCAAACCGCGTCAACGTTGCCTTGCCGTAGATATGTTACTGACTTCGTCAGTTCTATCCACAACCTCAAAACAGTGTTTTGAGCTGACTTCGTCAGTTTTATCTGCAACCTCAAAGCTGTACTTTGAGCAGCCTGCGGCTAGTTTCCTAGTTTTCTCTTTGATTTTCATTGAGTATGAAACTAAATCTCAAACACTTAGTCCTTTTATTATACTGCAAGAAGATATAGTTTTCAATTATAGTTTTTCTCTAACTAGCTATAGTCTATTTTTATATCCTAATGTAGAGAAAACAGCCCTAGGGACTGTTTTTCATTAATAATGCATAAGAACTTTGTAATCGTAGTCACCGATTTTTTCACGGCCGTTCAATTCATCCAATTCAACAAGGAAGGCACAACCTGCTACAACACCACCAAGTTTTTCAATCATTTCGATAGTTGCCTTAACAGTTCCACCTGTTGCCAAGAGGTCATCTACGATAAGAACACGTTGACCTGGCTTAATTGCATCCGCGTGCATAGTCAAGGTATCAACACCATACTCTTTTTCATAGTCAGCAGAAATGACTTCGCGTGGCAATTTACCTGGCTTACGAACAGGCGCAAAACCAATTCCCAACTCAAAGGCAACTGGACAGCCCACGATAAAACCACGAGCCTCAGGACCTACAATCATGTCTATTTTCTTGTCAGTGGCATACTGAACAATTTCACGAACAGCGTAGCTATAAGCATTCCCATCAGCCATCAAAGGACTGATATCACGGAAGGTAATCCCTTCCTTTGGATAATTTTCAATTGTTGCAATATAATCTTTTAAATTCATCTTTTTCTTTCTTTCAAAGTTTTTACTCTCTATTATAGCATATTTTTCAAGAAAGAAAAAAGGAAAAGTTAACTTCAATGATTATCTAACGATTTGACGATTTATGACTAGCCATAGCAATAAAGCCCAAGTTCTTTTTATTCTTATTAAACATTTTATACATAGTTAAAAACTGCTTTCTATTCTCCTTTTTACAAGCATTTACACAAATCTTCAAGGTTCCTAGCCAACCTTCGTCATAAATCATACCTGATAATTTCATTAATGTCATTTCACCAGTCAATACTTTCACATCACAATAACCTGATTCTATCATCACCTCTTCCCAACCATCTTGAGTTAAAGGACCTACATTTACATGAATTGCTTGCGACAATTCATGTCTGACAGACTCTTTAGCTTCCTTAAGAAGCACATCATGTGTCAAGAGAAGACCTTCAGGTTTTAAAACCCTTAGATATTCCATTACACATTTTTTCTTAGCTTGATCGGCTTGCATAGTCAGCATAGCTTCATTTATAACAATATCAAAACTAGCATCTTCATAAGGAAGTTTCATTGCATTAGCTCTTTCAAAACTGATTAAATGACCAACACCTGCCGTTTCAGCAGATTTTTTAGCCACTTCTAAAGCTTGAGCATCCATATCAACAGCAGTTATCTTACAACCAAAACGCTGTGCCAACTCAATTGCTGTAGTTCCCCTATTACACGCAACTTCTAGTATTCTCTTTTCTTTTGAAAATCCTCCTTCCGCAATTAACCAATCTGTAGCACGTTTTCCACCTGGACGTAAGCGTTTTTTTCCCAGTTTTGCTAAAAACTTATGACCTGCTTCTGACATTTGAACACCTCTATTTTTTCTTCATTATAACATAAAATGATATTATCTGACAATTCTAATCTATTATTTGATAAACTAGAATCAAAAGCATACAAGCTGACATGACTATAGCATAAATCTATTAACCACCTCTCTAGTTCGAATTCAATTGCTCACGTAGTTTACGCATATAGGTTACGACTACATACTTGTACTTTAGAGTTGCTCTCATCTTCATCCACTATACGAACCTCCACCTTTCTGTTCGTAGAGCTACGATTTCGCTATCCCTTCCTCTGACGGTTCTAATTTCCAACGTCAGACTTAAAACGGTCTATCCCCAGACCGTTTTAATCCGCTACCTCACAATAGTCAGGCTTGGGAATCGCTATTGGGTTCACCGGTAGCAGGTGCCCACCGAGGACTTACACCTCAGATGTACGACATGCCCGTCGTACGCCAAAAAAACGAGCACTTTCGTACTCGTCCTCTTTTATAAACTACTGATTAAAGTGAGTTTACGTCAACTTTGATACCAACACCTTGAGTAGTTGTGATAGTCAAGTTTGTTACGTAAGTTCCTTTAGCTGTAGCTGGTTTTGCTTTTTGGATTGTTTCGTTGAAAGCTTTGAAGTTTTCAACCAATTTTTCAGCTTCAAATGATACTTTACCGATGATTGCTTGAACGTTACCTGCACGGTCAGCACGGTAAGTGATTTTACCACCTTTAGACTCTTCAACTGCTTTAGCAACATCCATTGTTACAGTACCAGTTTTAGGGTTTGGCATCAAGTTACGTGGTCCAAGGACACGTCCAAGACGTCCAACAAGAGCCATCATGTCAGGTGTAGCGATAACTACGTCGAAGTCCAACCAACCGTCGTTGATTTTAGCAACAAGGTCATCTTCACCAACAAAGTCTGCACCAGCAGCTTTTGCTTCTTCAGCTTTTGCACCACGTGCAAAAACAAGAACGCGTGAAGTTTTACCAGTACCGTTTGGCAATACCATTGCTCCACGGATTTGTTGGTCAGCTTTTTTAACGTCGATGTTCAAGTTGTAAGCAACTTCTACAGTTGCGTCAAATTTTGCAAAGTTAGTTTCTTTTGCAAGTGCTACAGCTTCTTCTACGCTGTATGCTTTTGTGCTGTCGATTTTCTCAAGAGCAGCACGAAGTTGTTTGCTTTTTTTAGCCATTTTCTATTCTCCTTGTAAGTGGTTCAATCGATTTTCATCTCCCACGTCACTCCTCGAAATGATGAAGTCTTGCGGGTTATCAGTCTATTATTTTTCTTTTCCTACGTCGTTAAGTTCCCTTGCTGTACCCAAGTACAAGCATCAGTCACTTGCCTAGTATGAAAAGCAACTAATAGACTGCTGTGAGATTTTCTACTGTGTTATTGATTAGTCAACAACAGTGAATCCCATAGAACGAGCAGTACCTTCGATCATACGCATTGCAGACTCTACGTTTGCTGCGTTCAAATCTGGCATCTTAGTTTCTGCAATTTCTTGTACTTGTGCACGAGTAACTGTAGCAACTTTAGTTTTGTTAGGTGTACCTGATCCTTTTTCAACACCTGCAGCTTTTTTCAAAAGAACAGCAGCTGGTGGTGTTTTAGTGATGAAAGTAAATGATTTATCTTCGTAAACTGAGATAACAACTGGAATGATCATACCAGCTTGGTCAGCTGTACGAGCGTTGAACTCTTTTGTGAATCCCATGATGTTGATACCAGCTTGACCAAGAGCAGGTCCAACCGGTGGAGCTGGTGTAGCTTTACCAGCAGGGATTTGCAATTTTACAAGTTTTTCGACTTTTTTAGCCATTTTTAAATCCTCCTTTGTGGTTTTGGCGGTAATTAAATATTTTTACCTCCCACAAGTATGCTTTTCACATACCCATCTATTATACACTATTTATCTAGAATTGCAAGAGAAAAGTTTATTTTTTAATCAACGTAATCTCCGCCTTCAAAACCGTAGTATTCTTCCAAACTGAGACCACTCTCAGCAATTTCTTTAGCTTCTTTTCCGACATAACGAAGGTGCCATTCTTCAGCCATATAGCCTGTTTCCTTTTCCTTGCCTTTGAGATAACGGACAACAAAACCATAATCAGCTGCATGGTCCAGGAGCCATTGGGCTGCTTTTTCTTCTGTTACCAAATCACCATTTGTCCCAATCACATCGAAGGCCAAGCCAGTTTGGTGTTCGCTATAGCCAGGACGGGCAGAATAACGGTCGGCAGCTTCTTTCCCATCTTGATTGACATAATCTTGATAGAGCTTAGTCTGAGTTTCATAACTTCTAAAACCACTGTAATGGTCGCTGATTGGGAAACCTGCCTCTTGCATCGCTTTGATGAGTTTGACCAGCTCTGCCTTGGCTGTTGGATTTTCCCCTGGATTATAGTCTTTCGACAAAGGATAATGTTTATTTGCTACGATGATTTCATCGTATTTCCCTTGGATGCTGTAGTAGTCACCTTTATTGACCACTTCTGCTTTTTTCTGGGAAGCTCCCTGAGATTTACTGTCGACTGTTCCATCAGCTTGGGCTGTTTGTTCTGTCTTAGCTGCGCCATCTTCATTTTTTGCTTTTTCTTGTGAACAAGCTGCTAGACTCAAGGCTAGCAAGGCTGTCAAGACAAGGTATCTTTTTTTCATTTCTACTCCTTTATTTCTAATAGGTTATCTACTTCTGATGATAAAAGTTCGACTAATCTTTTAATCTCATCTGGTTTTGCTTGGCAGGTTTCTGCTGTCATTTCTTCAAAGGGAACCCACCATACTGGACCACGTCCATTGAGACCATAACCATTCATATCACCTGCTCGTCTAGGAAAAAGATGCCAGTGGA
>JAWHFN010000121.1:0-5158 GCA_032565555.1 Streptococcus mitis
AGTTGTCATGATTCCGAATCAGCCTCCTATGCAGAGTGATGAAGAATTCTATGAAAACTACATGACAGGGACCCATTTCTTGTCTAGTGGCTTTGATGGCTTTATGAGAGAGTTTGTTTCTCTCCCTAAAGACCGTGTGGTGGCTTATGATGCTATTGAAGACACGGTTGCAGCCATTACAGAGTTTGTCAGTGTCGGTATGCATGCTATGAATCGCTTATTGACCCTTGCTCATAGCAAGCGGGACCGAATCGCTGTTATCGGAGATGGCAGTTTAGCATTTGTGGTTGCCAATATTATCAACTATACTTTGCCAGAAGCAGAGATTGTGGTTATTGGTCGTCATTGGGAAAAATTGGAACTTTTCTCATTTGCCAAAGAATGCTATATTACTGACAATATTCCTGAAGATTTGGCCTTTGACCACGCTTTTGAGTGTTGTGGTGGTGATGGTACTGGACCAGCCATTAATGACTTGATTCGCTATATTCGTCCTCAGGGAACGATTCTCATGATGGGAGTTAGCGAGTATAAAGTCAATCTCAATACACGCGATGCCTTAGAAAAAGGCTTGCTCTTAGTTGGATCTTCTCGTTCTGGTCGCATCGATTTTGAAAATGCAATCCAAATGATGGAAGTCAAGAAATTTGCCAATCGTCTTAAAAATATCCTTTATCTAGAAGAACCTGTAAGAGAAATTAAAGATATTCACCGTGTCTTTGCAACCGATTTAAACACAGCCTTTAAAACCGTGTTTAAGTGGGAAGTATAGGTGCTGGAGGTTAATTGTGGAGAAAATCATTAAAGAGAAAATTTCTTCCCTACTTAGTGAAGAAGAGGAAGTCCTCAGTGTTGAACAACTGGGGGGAATGACCAATCAAAACTATTTGGTCAAAACAACAAATAAGCAATACATCGTTAAGTTCTTTGGTAAAGGGACAGAAAAACTGATCAATCGTCAAGATGAAAAGTACAATCTTGAACTACTGAAGGATTTAGACCTAGATGTAAAAAATTATCTTTTTGATATTGAAGCTGGTATCAAAGTTAATGAGTATATCGAATCTGCGATTACGCTTGATTCAACATCAATCAAGACCAAATTTGATAAAATTGCTCCCATATTACAAACTATCCATGCTTCTGGCAAGGAATTAAGAGGAGAATTTGCTCCTTTTGAAGAAATCAAAAAATACGAATCCTTAATTGAGGAAAAAATCCCTTATGCCAACTACGAAGCTGTTCGAGAAGAAGTCTTCTCTTTAGAGAAAAGACTGGCTGACTTAGGTGTTGACAGAAAATCTTGTCATATCGATTTGGTGCCTGAAAACTTTATCGAGTCACCACAAGGACGACTTTATCTGATTGACTGGGAATATTCATCAATGAATGATCCAATGTGGGATTTGGCTGCCCTCTTTTTAGAGTCTGAATTCACTCGTCAAGAGGAGGAAGACTTCTTGTCTCACTATGAGAGTGAGCAAACGCCTGTCTCTCGTGAAAAGATTGCCATTTATAAAATTTTACAAGATGCTATTTGGAGTCTATGGACAGTCTACAAAGAAGAGCAAGGTGCAGATTTTGGTGACTATGGTGTGAGTCGTTACCAAAGAGCTGTTAAAGGTTTGTCATATTATGGAGGTTAAGATGAAAAATAAAAATGGAGTTTCCTTTGGTCTACTCTCAGGTGCTTTCTGGGGTTTAGGTCTAACGATTAGTGCTTATATCTTTTCGATTTTTACAGATTTGTCACCCTTTGTGGTGGCTGCTGCTCACGATTTCTTGAGTATCTTTATCTTACTAGCTTTTCTTTTAGTAAAAGAAGGAAAAGTTCGTCTCTCAATTTTCTTAAATATTCGCAATGTGAGTGTTATCATCGGAGCCTTGCTAGCAGGTCCAATCGGTATGCAGGCTAACCTTTATGCGGTTAAGTATATCGGAAGTTCCTTAGCGTCATCTGTATCGGCTATCTACCCTGCAATTTCTGTTTTATTGGCTTTCTTCTTTTTGAAGCATAAGATTTCGAAAAATACTGTGTTTGGGATTGTCCTGATTATTGGAGGGATTATTGCTCAGACCTATAAGGTAGAACAGGTTAATTCTTTCTACATTGGGATTCTCTGTGCTTTAGTTTGTGCTATTGCATGGGGAAGTGAGAGTGTTCTTAGCTCTTTTGCCATGGAAAGTGAACTGAGTGAAATCGAAGCCCTCTTAATCCGTCAAGTAACTTCATTCTTGTCCTATCTTGTGATTGTGCTCTTCTCTCATCAGTCATTTGTAGAAGTGGCCAATGGACAATTGCTAGGTCTTATGATTGTCTTTGCAGCCTTTGATATGATTTCCTACTTGGCTTATTATATTGCTATCAATCGCTTGCAACCAGCCAAGGCTACAGGCTTGAATGTGAGTTATGTAGTCTGGACTGTCTTGTTCGCAGTTGTTTTCTTGGGTGCACCGCTAGATATGCTGACAATTATTACGTCACTTGTCGTCATTGCTGGAGTTTATATTATTATTAAAGAATAAAGGAGATTCGTGTGAAAGCCATTATCTTAGCAGCGGGATTGGGAACTCGCTTGCGTCCTATGACTGAAAATACCCCTAAAGCCTTGGTTCAGGTTAATCAAAAACCTTTGATTGAATACCAAATTGAGTTTCTCAAAGAAAAAGGGATCGATGACATCATCATCATCGTTGGTTATCTTAAAGAACAATTCGATTACTTGAAAGAAAAATACGGTGTCCGCCTCGTTTTCAATGATAAATACGCTGACTACAATAACTTTTACTCTCTCTATCTTGTAAAAGAAGAATTGGCTAACAGCTATGTTATTGATGCTGATAATTATCTCTTTAAAAATATGTTCCGCAATGATTTGACACGTTCGACTTATTTTAGTGTTTATCGTGAAGATTGTACCAACGAATGGTTCTTGGTCTATGGAGATGACTACAAGGTTCAAGACATTACTGTTGATAGCAAGGCAGGTCGCATCCTTAGTGGTGTATCTTTCTGGGATGCTCCAACAGCAGAAAAGATTGTCAGCTTTATCGATAAGGCCTATGCAAGTGGTGAATTTGTTGATCTCTACTGGGACAATATGGTTAAGGATAATATCAAAGAGCTAGATGTCTATGTTGAAGAATTAGAAGGCAATAGCATCTATGAAATTGATAGTGTTCAAGATTATCATAAATTAGAAGAAATTCTTAAAAACGAAAATTAAAAATTCCAACATCTGGCTAAAATAGTCGGATGTTTTTTTGATTTTTTTACGAATAAATAGATGAGTAGAAAAAGAAATGGAGATATTTATGAAAATCACAAACTATGAAATCTATAAGTTAAAAAAATCAGGTTTGACCAATCAACAGATTTTGAATGTCCTAGAATACGGTGAAAATGTCGATCAGGAACTTTTATTGGGTGACATTGCAGAAATTTCAGGTTGCCGAAATCCAGCTGTTTTTATGGAACGTTATTTTCAGATAGACGATGCGCATTTGGAGAAGGAGTTTCAAAAATTTCCATCTTTTTCTATTTTAGATGACTGTTACCCTTGGGATCTAAGTGAAATATACGATGCACCTGTACTTTTATTTTACAAGGGAAATCTTGACATCTTAAAATTTCCAAAGGTAGCAGTTGTGGGTAGTCGTGCTTGTAGTAAACAGGGAGCGAAGTCAGTTGAAAAAGTCATTCAAGGTTTGGAAAATGAACTGGTTATCGTCAGTGGATTAGCCAAGGGGATTGACACAGCAGCGCATATGGCTGCTCTTCAGAATGGCGGAAAAACCATTGCAGTGATTGGAACAGGACTGGATGTGTTTTATCCTAAAGCCAATAAACGTTTGCAAGACTACATCGGCAATGATCATCTGGTTCTTAGTGAATATGGACCTGGCGAACAACCTCTGAAATTTCATTTTCCTGCCCGTAATCGCATCATTGCTGGACTTTGTCGTGGTGTGATTGTAGCAGAGGCTAAGATGCGCTCAGGTAGTCTCATTACCTGTGAGCGAGCAATGGAAGAAGGTCGCGATGTTTTTGCTATTCCTGGAAGTATTTTAGATGGATTATCAGACGGTTGCCATCATTTGATTCAAGAAGGAGCAAAATTGGTCACCAGTGGGCAGGATGTTCTTGCGGAATTTGAATTTTAATACTCTTCGAAAATCTCTTTAAACCACGTCAGCATCCATCTGCAACCTCAAAACAGTGTTTTGAGCAACCTGCGGCTAGCTTCCTAGTTTTTTTCATTGAGTATAAGAAGAAAGTCCGCTTACTAGACAAACTTTTCTTCTATATATAGGAGCTAAGTCTTGACAGTTATGGCAAAATGGTTTACACTTTATAAAGTTTATTACTTTGAAAAGGTGTGATACTGTGGCTACGGCAACAAAAAAGAAAAAATCAACAGTTAAAAAAAATCTAGTCATCGTGGAGTCGCCTGCTAAGGCGAAAACGATTGAAAAATATCTAGGCAGAAATTACAAGGTTTTAGCCAGTGTCGGCCATATCCGTGATTTGAAGAAATCCAGTATGTCAGTCGATATTGAAAATAATTATGAACCGCAATATATCAATATCCGAGGAAAAGGCCCTCTTATCAATGACTTGAAAAAAGAAGCTAAAAAAGCTAATAAAGTCTTTCTGGCGAGTGACCCGGACCGTGAAGGAGAAGCGATTTCTTGGCATTTGGCCCATATTCTCAATTTAGATGAAAATGATGCCAACCGTGTGGTCTTCAATGAAATTACCAAGGATGCGGTCAAAAATGCTTTTAAAGAACCACGCAAGATTGATATGGACTTGGTTGATGCCCAACAGGCTCGTCGGGTCTTGGACCGCTTGGTAGGCTATTCGATTTCGCCTATTTTGTGGAAGAAGGTCAAGAAGGGCTTATCAGCAGGTCGCGTACAGTCTATTGCCCTTAAACTTATCATTGACCGTGAGAATGAAATCAATGCTTTCCAGCCAGAGGAATACTGGACAATTGATAGCGTCTTTAAAAAGGGAACCAAGCAATTCCAGGCTTCCTTCTATGGACTAGATGGCAAAAAGCTGAAACTGACTAGCAATGACGAGGTTAAGGAAGTCTTGTCTCGTCTGACTAGTAAAGACTTTTCAGTGGATCAGGTAGATAAGAAAGAGCGC
>JAWHFN010000122.1:0-5157 GCA_032565555.1 Streptococcus mitis
TGGCATGCGCATCCACTCAGTTCGTTTGCCAGGCTTGGTAGCCCATCAGGAAGTCATCTTTGGCAATCAGGGAGAAGGATTGACCCTCCGTCATGACTCCTATGATCGCAGCTCCTTCATGACAGGGGTGAATTTGGGAATTAAAGAAGTTGTCAAGCGTCATGAGCTTGTCTATGGATTAGAACACTTATTATGAGATTAACGCAAATGCCTTCTGAATTTCAGAAGGCTTTACCAGTATTAGAAAAAATTAAAGAAGCAGGATTTGAGGCCTATTTTGTTGGGGGCTCTGTTCGAGACGCCCTCCTCAATCGTCCTATCCATGATGTGGATATTGCGACGTCTTCTTATCCAGAAGAAACCAAGCAGATTTTTCCGCGAACAGCCGATATCGGAATCGAGCATGGAACCGTCTTGGTCTTAGATGGAGACGAGGAATATGAGGTGACTACTTTTCGGACAGAAGATGTCTATGTGGACTATCGTAGACCCAGTGCGGTTTCTTTTGTTCGCTCGCTAGAAGAAGACCTCAAGCGCCGTGATTTTACAGTCAATGCCTTTGCCTTGGACGAGACAGGAGAAATCATTGACTTATTCCATGGCTTAGATGATTTAGAAAATCAAGTTTTGCGAGCGGTTGGTGTAGCTAGTGAGCGTTTTAACGAAGATGCTTTGCGGATTATGCGTGGCTTCCGTTTTCAGGCCAGTCTTGGCTTTGAACTTGAGTCAGAAACCTTTAAAGCTATGAAGACTTTGACGCCACTTTTGGAGAAAATTTCTGTGGAGCGTACCTTCGTTGAGTTTGATAAACTCTTGCTGGCTCCCTTTTGGAGAAGGGGCTTGGTTTCCATGATTGAAAGTCAAGCTTATGATTATCTCCCTGATATGGAATCTAGCCAGGACAAGCTCAATAGACTGTTTGATTTGGAGACTGATTTTACTTTTGAATCCTCTGAACAAGCCTGGGCGGCTTTACTGTCGACTTTGGAGATTGAAAATGCGCAGCCATTTTTGAAGGCTTGGAAGACCTCACGCCAGTTTGCCAAGCAAGTGCAGGATTTGCTGACTATTTTGGCCTTGCGTGAAAAGGGAGAATTAAGTAAGCGTGATTGTTACCGCTTTGACTTGAATTTGCTTTTACAGGCTGAAAATCTTCGTCAGGCTCAAGGAAAAGAAGTTAACCCGCAAGTCATCACAGAAACTTACCAGAGTTTGACCATTCATGACAAGAAAGAAATTCAGATTAACGGTGGCATTTTAATCAAGGAATATGGTTATCAGCCGGGCCCAGACTTGGGAGAGATTTTAACAGAGATTGAATATGCCATTGTCGATGGAGAATTGGAAAATGACCGTCAAGCCATCCATGCTTATCTGAGGGAGAAAAAATGAGTGATTTTATCGTTGAAAAACTAAGTAAATCCGTCGGTGACAAGACCGTTTTTAAGGATATTTCCTTTATTATCCATGACCTAGACAGAATCGGTCTAATCGGTGTTAATGGGACTGGCAAGACCACCCTTTTAGATGTTCTATCTGGTGTTTCTGGCTTTGATGGGGATGTCAGTCCTTTTTCAGCTAAAAATGATTACCAGATTGGTTACTTGACCCAAGATCCTAATTTTGATGATAACAAGACGGTCTTGGATACGGTCCTATCCAGCGACCTCAAGGAAATCCAGCTCATTCGTGAGTATGAGTTGATCATGCTCAACTATAGTGAGGACAAGCAGGCGCGTTTGGAACGGGTCATGGCAGAAATGGACTCTCTTCAAGCTTGGGAAATTGAGAGTCAGGTCAAGACGGTTCTTAGCAAGCTGGGGATTCAGGACTTATCTACTCCTGTTGGGGAATTGTCAGGTGGTCTAAGAAGACGGGTCCAGTTGGCGCAAGCTCTTCTTGGCAACCACGACCTCTTGCTTCTGGATGAGCCGACCAACCATCTGGACATTGCGACTATTGAGTGGCTGACCCTCTTTTTGAAAAATTCTAAGAAGACCGTCCTTTTTATTACCCACGACCGTTATTTCCTAGACGCTTTGTCAACACGGATTTTCGAGTTGGATCGAGCTGGATTGACCGAGTATCAAGGCAATTATCAGGACTATGTTCGCCTTAAGGCGGAACAGGACGAGCGCGATGCGGCTCTTCTTCACAAAAAAGAACAACTCTACAAACAAGAATTGGCCTGGATGCGCAGACAACCGCAGGCGCGTGCGACCAAGCAGCAGGCTCGAATCAATCGTTTCCATGACCTGAAAAAAGAAGTTTCAGGCAGTACTGCTGAGACAGACTTGACCATGAACTTTGAAATCAGTCGGATTGGGAAGAAAGTCATCGAGTTTCAGGATGTTTCCTTTGCCTATGAAAATAAGCCCATTTTGCAAGATTTTAATCTCTTAGTTCAGGCCAAAGACCGTATCGGAATCGTTGGAGACAACGGTGTTGGGAAATCAACTCTCCTTAACTTGATTGCAGGAAGTCTTGAGCCGACAGCAGGACAAGTTGTGATAGGGGAAACTGTTCGCATCGCCTATTTCTCTCAGCAAATTGAGGACTTGGATGAAAGTAAGCGAGTGATTAATTACTTGCAGGAAGTGGCAGAAGAGGTCAAGACCAGCGGTGGTTCTAGTACTTCGATTGCAGAGTTGCTGGAGCAGTTCCTTTTCCCACGTTCAACGCATGGAACCTTGATTGAGAAATTGTCTGGGGGAGAGAAAAAACGTCTTTATCTCCTCAAATTGCTCTTGGAAAAACCAAATGTTCTTCTCTTGGACGAGCCAACCAATGACCTAGATATTGCGACCTTGACAGTTTTGGAGAATTTCTTGCAAGGCTTTGCTGGTCCAGTTTTGACTGTTAGTCACGACCGCTATTTCTTGGATAAGGTAGCGACTAAGATTCTGGCTTTTGAGGATGGCAAGATTCGTCCATTCTTTGGTCATTATACCGACTACCTTGATGAAAAAGTCTTTGAAACAGAGGTGGCCAATCAAGTGCAAAAGGCCGAAAAGGAAAAAGTCGTCAAGGTTCGAGAAGACAAGAAACGCATGACCTACCAAGAAAAGCAGGAGTGGGCAAGCATTGAAGGCGATATTGAAGTCTTGGAAGATCGTATCGCTGCTATTGAAGAGGAAATGCAGGCTAACGGCTCTGATTTTGGTAAGCTAGCGACTCTTCAAAAAGAATTGGATGAGAAAAACGAAGCACTCCTTGAAAAATACGAACGTTATGAGTATCTCAGTGACTTTGATAGCTAAAAGAATAGAAAAATCCCGTCTCATGACAGGATTTCTCTATTCTTTTTTTGTTTCTTGGTGAAAGATATTTTGCCAAGTTTCGTGGCGACGCCAGATACTGGTATGGATGATACTATCTAACTCATAGCAGATGAGTTTGGTCTTCTGGCTGATAGAAGTGATTTGGATGTCCTTGATAGCAGAATTCAAGTCTTTTTCGGCTTTATAGGCCTCTTTATCCATCTGTTCTCCATCTTGGCGAATATAGATAAAATCATCAGCCAAGAGCTCTTCCAGTTGATTTCCTTGGTCGATCAATTGTTCGCGCATAAGCAATTTTTTATAGACATTGTCTAAAATTTCATCCTCAGGGATAGGTGCTGGCTCAATATGAATATCGGTATCAAAGACGCCAAAACGTTCCTCCAGCATAGATTCGACTTGATCCGCAATCTCGTGACTCTCAAAAACAGACAGGTCAGGGTTCATCTCCAGCGTGATATCCAGGTAAATATTGCTACCGTAAGTGCGACCTCTTTGCGACTTGACCTTGCTGATTTTGGGAATTTCCATAATGGCCTTTTGATAGTCCTCAAGCAGACGGTCGTCAAAGCCATCTGAAAGACTAAAAGAAGACTCGATGAAGATATCATAAGCAGTTTTCAAGATAAAGAAAGTGATGATAATGGCAACCAGTTTATCCACAATGGGATAATTGAAACTGCTGGCCAGGATGGCAATGGTAGTACCAAGTGAGGTAACAGCATCAGAAAGATTGTCCTTGGCTGCTGCCTTTAGTGCCTTGGAGTTGGATTTCTTACTGAGGCAAGTATTGTAGAGATAAACCACAAACATAATCGCTGCAGAAATGATTCCTAGAGTTGCACCCAGAGGATCAATGACCGTTTCTTCACGACTGAGAATCTTTTGAATGGTATCCCGCAGCACATCAAAGCCAACATAAAACATAATGATGGAAGTGATTAAGCTAGCCAAATCTTCAATCTTCCAGTGACCAAAACGGTGGTCACGGTCCGCAGGCTGGCGTGCCATTCGAATCCCAATCAAGAGGGCCACATTTCCAATGATATCGGATACGTTATTGAAACCATCTGCCACCAAACTGGATGAATCAAGAAGGTGGCCAGTTGCTAATTTGGCTGCAGATAAGAGCAGGTAGGTCGAAATACTGATGATGGCCCCACGCTCAGCTAACTTGAGATTTGAAATAGATTGCTTCATTCAACTTCCTTTCTAGTCATATAGCATTCTACCATTATACTGGTTTTCAAGGGAAAATTCAAATAAGGCATTTTTTACTCTTTGAAAATTTTTCAAAATTTGGTATAATAGTACTACTCAAGGGAGTAGCTGGCAGAAACCTGTGATAGTGTCGTCATTCCGAATTTTATACTGAAAAGTATGTTTTCCGGCCCTATCTTAAACAGCGAGACTTGTTACGATTAACAGGTCTCTTTTTGTTTGTCGTGAAAAGATACGATGAGGAAAAGAGAGTCTGTTTAGCACACAATGTCAAGGAGGAGACACATGTCAAAAGAACAAAAACGCCAAGCGTTTTACACTCAGAGTCCTGAAGAGGTCTTGAAGGCTGTGGATGCGACCGAGCAAGGTTTGTCATCAAGTGAGGCAGAAAAACGCCTTGCCGAATTTGGCCACAATGAACTCGAAGAAGGCGAGAAACGATCAATCCTGGTCAAATTCATCGAGCAATTTAAGGATTTGATGATTATCATCCTAGTTGCGGCAGCAATCTTGTCAGTCGTGACTTCTGGTGGGGAAGATATCGCAGATGCCATTATCATCTTAGCCGTGGTAATCATCAATGCTGCCTTTGGTGTTTACCAAGAAGGAAAAGCTGAAGAAGCGATCGAAGCTCTCAAATCCATGTCTAGTCCAG
>JAWHFN010000123.1:0-5124 GCA_032565555.1 Streptococcus mitis
ATTAGTCTCTGTTAGCCCAATAATACCTGTAGGTAATTTTTTGAGTTGCCTATCTTTTAACCCTATCAAAACTATTCTCTGATTATCAGCTAGATGACTCGCAAGGACTAACATATCAGAAAATCCCTTTTTATCAGTCCAGATAGCAGCCACACCAAGCAATACCTGCTTTCCTTCAAGATGGTATCTTTTTCTCAACTTTTGAGCGGCTATTAGCCTCGGTTGAAAGACAGTAGTATCAATGCCATTATGAATTACTTTCACTGGATATTCTTTTAAAAATGACTGTCTTACCAAGTTAGCTAGCCATTGCGAAGGAGTAACAATAGTGAGATTAGGAATATGTGTAAAACATTTTTTCTTCTTTTGATAATTTCGCTTTGAAAAATTCACGAACGACTTAGGATAATCATTTTTCTGAGATGGATGGTCACAAACCCCCTTTGACTCACATTCCAAACAATCAAAGTGAGCCGAGTGTCCTGTAAATGCCCAACAATCATGCAAAGTCCATATAATCTTTTTACCGCATATTCGGAGATAATCGAATAATAGCTCAACATTGATATAATATCCATGAAGATTATGAAGATGAATAACATCAGGGTCAAACTCTTTTATCCATTTAATAAAATTAACAGTTGCCTGTCTACTTCCAAAGCCAGATTCGTCAAATAATCGAGAACGAATAGCATGAAAACGAATATCAGACTTTGTACCAATTTTCACTGCATACTGTTGAAATTGTTTCGGAACATACTCACGACCATAGGCGATTTTAACCTCATTTCCTTCTTCTGTCAAAGCAGTTGCGAGATCCGTACAAATTCTCCCAGTACTCCTAATACCACAAACGGAATTAATCATTAAAACCTTCACGATAGAAGCTCCTCTCTCAAATAATTTTCTAACTGTGTCATAAACTGCTCTTTAGAAAAGTGCTTCTCATAGTAACAACGAGCTTGCTTTCCTAACTCTCTTTGTTCTTCCGTAGACAACATACTGAACTCACAAATATTTTGTGCCAATTGTTCCACATCTTGTTCAGGACTGACAAAACCACACTTTGCATCTTCTAGAATTGTTTTAGTATCTCCTGAAATTGCACCTATAATTGGTTTCCCTGCCGCCATGTAAGATTGTACCTTCCCAGGTATAGTACGAGAAACTATCGAGTTTCCTATTAGAGAAACTAACATAGCATCTGATTTTTTATAGAAGGTAGGCATTTCTTCCAAAGAACGTCTTCCATAGAAGGAAACATTCTCCAACCCCAATTCATGAGCTAATGATTTCATACTTAGCAATTCCGTACCATCTCCAACAAAATGAAAATGAATTTTCTTGGGTAAATCGGCATTCTTTTCTATCAAGCTGGCAGCTTTCAAAATAGTTTCCAAATTTTGCGCTTTACCAATATTACCAGCAAAAGTTAAGTCAACACTTTCTTTATTAACTTTCGATTCATCAGGGATAAACAGATCTTCTGCATATTGTGGCAAATAAGTAATCTTTTGTTCTAATATATCAAATTGTTTCACAAAATAATTCTTAAATGATGGACTAGTTACAAATATATAATCACTAGCTCGATAAACTTGTTTTGAGATAAATTTAAACAACTTGAAAATCAAGCCATCTTGTTTCACTCCCCCTACAGTTAAACTATCTGGCCAAACATCCATACAATATAGAAACAGGGGCTTCTTATACTTATTTTTATAAACCATACCAGCCCATGCCATCATAACTGGAGACAATTGGTTAACGAATACACAGTCAAAATTCGATCCATCTTTCGTTTTATACTTTCCCAATAAAACTCCTATAGTTGAACTAATTGCAAAGCTAAAATAGTTCAACAGTCGATATACAACACTTTTCTTCCTAGGGATTGTGTAAGTACGATAGATCGTAACACCTTCTATAATCTCTCGTCTTTTTTTACTATGACGATAGTCTGCATATATTTTCCCTTCAGGGTAATTAGGAATTCCAGCCAAAACAGAGACTTCGTGCCCTTTTCGGACTAAATCTTCACAAATATCTGACAATCTGAATGGTTCTGGCTTATAATGCTGGCAAACAAACAGTATTTTCATTGTCCAATTTAACTTTCTTTCTTACCACTACCCTCTACAATACCTTTTCGATTCAGTACGTAAGGTATCGTCTTAACTATACATCTAACATCCATTCTCAGAGACAGATGTTTAACATAGTAGCCATCTAACTCTGTCTTCATCTCAACAGACAAAGTATCACGCCCATTAATTTGTGCCCATCCAGTTAACCCTGGCAAGATATCATTTGCTCCATACTTATCTCTCTGCAATCACATCTAGTTCATTTATACCCGCTGGTCTAGGACCTACAATACTCATATTACCAACAAGAATATTAAACAATTGAGGCAGCTCATCCAAAGATGTTTTTCGTAAGAAAGCCCCTACTTTTGTAATCCATTGTTCTGGATTATGTAGGTTCCGAGGTGCCACGTTTTTGGGTGCATCTATTTTCATAGACCTAAATTTAAAAATATAGAAGTATTCTTTATGAATACCAAAGCGTTTTTGCTTAAATATAATCGGGCCTTCTGAATCAAGCTTAATCGCAATTGCAATTATCATAAAAACTGGACACAATATTATTATCCCTATTAAAGATAAAAAAATATCCCCTAATCGTTTTATTATACTGTACATAAACAATCTCCCACTATAAATTCTATTTTCATTTTATTTCCATTTGGTAAATTAAATCAAGCAGTCTATTCGACCACAAAAACTCAATATATCTTTAGTTACGCAATGATTTTATAAGAATGTAATCATTTTATCCACTATAACAACTAAAAACTTTCTTCATCCTAAACAAAATTTATTTGCTTCAGTAATATATGACTTCTCAATAGTGGATTAGAAGGTTTAGTTCAGTTGTATTTCCAAACAAACCGAATATTTTTTAAAAAATATCGTTTTCTAAAATTTCAATCAATATATAAGCTAGTAAACAAACAGGTACATTCTATAAGATTGGGAGGCTTATATTGTAGCCCCCTTTCCATGCCGGACTCTCTAACTTCATTCTATTTTTTACCGTAATTACCGTAAGAACCATATTTTTCGCGTTGAACATCAAATTTATTGAGAACGACACCTAAAAATGGCTTCCCCGTGTGCTCTAACTGACTTTTAGCTTTTTGAACTTCTCTTCGTTTTGCAACTCCGGCTTCTGCAACTAAAATAGATGCATCACATTTTTGGACGATAATGGCTGCATCAATAACAATTCCAATAGGTGCTGTATCAACAATGATATAATCAAAATATTTACGCAAGGTTTCAATCATATCATTAAAATTTTTACTTTGTAACAAGGCCGCAGGGTTTGGTGATACAGATCCCGATTGAACTACAAATAAATTTTCAATATTTGTATCGCATAAACCGTGAGATAAATCAGTTGTCCCAGATAAAAATTCTGTTAGCCCTGTAATTTTTTCACGAGATTTAAAAACTCCTGACATAACCGAATTTCGAATATCTCCATCGATCAAAAGAGTTTTATAGCCTGCACGCGCAAACGACCATGCTATATTTATGGAAGTAGTTGATTTTCCTTCCCCAGGGTTAACAGAAGTAACGGAAATCACTTTTAGTTTATCTCCGCTCAACTGTATATTTGTACACAAGGCATTGTAATATTCTTCTGTCTTCTTAATGAACTCCAGTTTTTTTTGTGCTATTTCTAATGTCGGCATCTCTCTCTCCTATTTCAACTTATCCAAGTTTGGTACAACTCCTAAAAGTGTGATCTGCAGTGCATCTTCGATATCTTCCGGACGTTTTACACGAGTGTCCAAAAGTTCAAGAAGAAGAACTATAACACTGGTTCCAATCACCCCTGCCAAAAAACCAATTAGTGTATTGCGTTTAATATTTGGCGAAGACGGTGATACCGCCGGTCTTGCCTCCTCCAGTGTTGTCACATCAGAAACACGAGTAATACTGATAATTTTTTGAGCAGCTACTTCTCTCAAAGAGTTAGCGATACGGCTTGCCTCTTCAGGAACTCGATCATTAACTGAAATAGAGACAATTCGGGTATCAACTGGTACTGTCACTTTAATTTTATTAGCCAAACCTTTTGGCGTCAAATCTAGTTTTAAATCAGAAACAACTTTCTCCAAAACATCCTGCGATAGGATAATTTCACGATAGTCTTTAACCAAGTACGATCCTGCCTGCAAGTCTTGATTTGTTAAACCAGACTTCTCTCCTTGATTACGGTTAACTACATAAATCCGAGTCGTACTAGTAAACTCAGGTTTGATAACAAAAGTACTGTAGGCAAAAGCAACTGAAGAAGTTATAATTGCCACTAATAAAATGACTAACTTTCTTTTCCATAAAGTTCTGAATAGTTGAAATACATCGATTTCCAAAGTGTTTTGATCTTTCATATTTTCTCCTAAATTAATTGATCCATTATAATTTTTCTGGGATTTTCTACAAAAAGTTCCTTCGCTTTTTTCGCTCCATATTTCTTAGCAATTATATCGTATGCCTGTTCCATATATGGAGGTCTACTGTCTAAATTGTGCATGTCACTTGCAACTACATGAACTAAATCACGTTCCAAAAAATACCGAGCTCTCTTTTTCATAAATTTATATCTTTCACCAAAGAGCTTAGGTTTTAAAACATGATAACTATTTATCTGAGTATAGCAACCCATATCAATCAGTTCGCGAACGCGTTTTTCATTATTCTCTAAAGCATCATAACGTTCAATATGAGCAATTACTGGTGTGATTCCCAACATCAAAATATTACTCAATCCCGTATGAATCTCACGATAGGGAGTATGCATGCTAAACTCAATCAAAGCATAACGGCTATCATTAAGGGTAGGAATTTCTTTTTTTTCTAGCTTTTCTAGAACATCCGAAGTATAGTATATCTCTGCGCCATAAGCAATGACTAAATCATCTGCTACTTCTTTTGCAATTTCACGAACCTTAATAAAATTTGTTGCAATTTTTTCTTCTGGAGTCTCAAACATCCCTTTTCGACGATGCGAAGTAGACACAATCATTCGAACTCCTTGATTATAAGCTTC
>JAWHFN010000124.1:0-5112 GCA_032565555.1 Streptococcus mitis
CTAGGGTGCATTTTCTATTTAACTCGGGAAGTAGCTCAGCTTGGTAGAGTACTTGGTTTGGGACCAAGGTGTCGCAGGTTCGAATCCTGTCTTCCCGATATATGGCGGTGTAGCTCAGCTGGCTAGAGCGTCCGGTTCATACCCGGGAGGTCGGGGGTTCGATCCCCTTCGCCGCTATAATGATCTTGTTGGACCTTTAGCTCAGCTGGTTAGAGCTCTCGGCTCATAACCGAGTGGTCGTAGGTTCAAGTCCTACAAGGTCCATTTGAATATTATGGAGGATTACCCAAGTCCGGCTGAAGGGAACGGTCTTGAAAACCGTCAGGCGTGTAAAAGCGTGCGTGGGTTCGAATCCCACATCCTCCTTTTTATTAACGCGGGATGGAGCAGCTCGGTAGCTCGTCGGGCTCATAACCCGAAGGTCGTAGGTTCAAATCCTGCTCCCGCAATAAGGCTCGGTAGCTCAGTTGGTAGAGCAATGGATTGAAGCTCCATGTGTCGGCGGTTCGATTCCGTCTCGCGCCATTTTTACTTATAGTATGTATGCGGGTGTAGTTTAGTGGTAAAACTACAGCCTTCCAAGCTGTTGTCGCGAGTTCGATTCTCGTCACCCGCTTTGAACTTTGTTCTTTTTGCCAAGTTTTTAACTTGGGCGCGTAGCTCAGGTGGTTAGAGCGCACGCCTGATAAGCGTGAGGTCGGTGGTTCGAGTCCACTCGTGCCCATTAATTGGAGAATTACTCAAGAGGCTGAAGAGGACGGTTTGCTAAATCGTTAGGTCGGGTAACTGGCGCAAGGGTTCGAATCCCTTATTCTCCGTTTTAATGAGGGTTTATAACTCTCTTTTTTTTGTATTTTTAAGAATAGTAGAATAAAAACTTCAGATTTGTAAAACTTAATTGGATTACTTATCTGAAGTTTTTTTATGGTTGTGCTAGTTTATTATTACTTCCAACTCTTGAGTGAAATTTCTCCGCTATTGAGCCAGATTTCTTTTCCGTTATCACATTGAACTAAAAGTTTGCCATTTTCTGAGATATCTTTAGCAAGTCCCTTGTAGTCTTTTTGATCTAGTGTGAAAGTAACTTCTTTTCCAAGAACGAATGACTGTTTTTTATATAGGTATAATAACTCATCTGCTGGTGTTTCGAAGAAAGCACGCCAGATTTCTATGATTAATTCATTCCTTGTTATTGGAGCTGTAGTTTTAAATAAGCTAGCAGCTTTTTCTTTTAATTCTTGTGGGAAATCATTAATAGTAAAGTTGATTCCTACTCCAATAATGATATCTGTGACTAAGCCTGTTTCTACAGAGGTCATTGCTTCAGTGAGGATTCCTCCAATTTTATGATTTTTGAGGTAGATATCGTTGACCCATTTTATGTCGACATCTATTAATGTTAGGTTCTTAATGGCTTTGTAGATAGCTCCTGCTACAAGTAGTGTGTAGGATGGTAATTTGTCATAGGGGAGATTGGGTTTAAGATGGAGTGTCATATAAATGCCACCTTGAGGTGAGTAGAAAGAACGTTGAAAACGGCCTCGGCCAGCTGTTTGATAGGAAGCTAGATAGAGGGTGTTTGCTTCATTTCCTAAATCAATTGCTTCTTTTGCATCGAGTTGTGTTGATCGTGTTTCGGGTTTAAAACTGATTTTAATTGGAAGATTTTGTTTTAGAAGTTCTGGAAGAATAAGGTCTCCATTCACAAGTTTATAGCCTTTGTTTTTGATACTATCAATTTTAATGCCCTCTTGTTCTAAACGCTTGATGGCTTTCCAAATTGATGTTCGGGTCAGTGATAGTTCTTCTGCAATCTTTTCTCCGCTGATATAGTCGGTTTCTTTAGCTAGAATTTGGTAGACGGCTTGGTAGGATTTCATAGTGTTTCCTTTCTCACTAGTTGGTGTTGGGAATATTCTTTTCTTGTATGACTTGGAGTCTGATTAAAGTATTGTTTATAAGCTTTTGAAAAATGGAGTGGATCTGAAAAACCTACCGAATATGCAATTACTTTGATAGACTCTTGGGTATTTTCGAGAAGTTGTTTAGCTCGGTGCATTCGAACGTAGAGTAGGTATTCTTTGGGTGATAAGGTATTAAATTCTTTGAATACGCTTGATAAGTAGCTTCTGTGAACGGATAGTTCTTTTGCTAAATCTTGTATTGTAAGTGATTGAGGATAGTGGCTATCAATTAATCTTTTACATTCAAGATAGAGTTGGTAGGTTGATGAAATATTCTTTTTTTTCTGATTGGGAGCAATAGTTCCCAGATGAAACATCAGTTCATGGAGTTGTCCCATAATATGGAGTTGAGCTAATTCATTGGATTTTGTAATCTGAGCGAATCGGACAATGTCTGAGATGAGCTTTGCAGTAGTCTGGGTATGACAAGTTTCAGATTGGATGAGATAAGATTGGTCAGAAATTTGAGAAAGAGCAAAATAATCAGGAGCTTTCCCTCCAGTGATTCCTAACCAGTAGTATGCCCAAGGTTCTTTACTATCTGCTTGATAAAAGGTTAGTTCATCTGGTTTTAATAGAAAGAAATCTCCTTCTTTTAAATCAACAATTTTACCATTATAATGAAATTTTCCTTGTCCTTTAGTAATGTAATGTAGGACGTATGTATCTCGAATTGCTGGACCAAAAGAGTAATTAGGTGTGCATTCCTCATATCCATAAAAGCTTAGGGAAAGGTCAATTGTTCCAGTCTGGTATTCTGAAAAAACTAGCATGTGCCACCTCCTACCTAACATTTTACCATATTCTTGAGACATTTTTCTATTTCGGAAAGCGATTTCAGATGATAAAATAGAATCAATAAAGTGATGAGGTGAAGTAAATGGGAGTTAGGATAGAGAATAATCTATTTTATGTTGAGAGTAAAAATCTAAGCTTGATTATTGAAAATCGTGATGGGTACTTACTTTTGAAACATTTAGGAAAGACTATTAAGAACTATAAAGGTTCCAACAGTGTTTATGAACGAGACCATGCCTTTTCAGGAAATCCAACAGCTACTAATCGAACCTTTAGCTTAGATACACAACGTCAAATTTTTGGACAACATGGTTTGGGTGACTTTAGAAAACCAACTTTACAGGTTCAGCATGATGCAACTGAAGTAACAGACTTTCGATTTGTAGAAGCAAAGATTTTAAAAGGTCAGAATGGTCCACAGGGCTTACCTTCTCCACACAGCGTGGATGATACAGAGACTCTTGTCTTAATGTTAGAAGATTCTAAGGCTCAACTTAGTCTGACTTTGTATTATACTGCTTTTTATAATGATTCGACTATTGCTAGCTACAGTAAATTAGTGAATAATAGTAATCAGGAAGTTGTCATTCATAAAGACTTTTCTTTTATGGCTGATTTTCCAGCGGCAGCTTACGAAATCGTAACTCTTCAGGGAGCTTATGCTCGTGAAAAGACTGTCAGACGTCAACAGGTAGAACAAGGAATCTTTTCGATTAGTTCGAACCGTGGAGCTTCTGGGCATGCTCAAACACCAGCTCTTCTCTTATGTGATCAAGGAGTCACAGAGGATGCTGGAAATGTGTTTGCTATTCAACTAATGTATAGTGGAAACTTTGAAGCTTTTGCTCAAAAGAATCAATTGAATGAAGTTCGGGTGGCTATTGGCATAAATCCGGAAAATTTTTCTTGGAAGTTAGACCCTGAGGAATACTTTGAAACACCGGTAGCTTTAGTGACTTATTCAGATAAGGGATTAACTGGTGTTAGTCATGAAAGTCATAATTTTGTACTGAAGCACATTATGCCAAGTAAATTTTCTAAAAAAGAGCGTCCAATCCTAATCAATAACTGGGAAGCTACCTACTTTGACTTTCAGAGAGAAAAGCTGTTAGAGCTAGCTGATGAAGCTAAGAAAGTTGGCATTGAACTTTTTGTATTAGATGATGGTTGGTTTGGCAATCGCTTTGATGATAATCGTGCTTTAGGTGACTGGAGTGTTAATGAGGAAAAACTGGGTGGAAGCCTAGAAAGTCTGATTTCAGCTATCCATGAAAGAGGTTTGCAGTTTGGGCTTTGGTTAGAACCTGAAATGATTTCTGTAGATAGCGATTTGTATCGTCAACATTCTGACTGGGCTATTCAGGTTCCAGGATATGACCATACCTATTCTAGAAATCAACTAGTACTTAATCTTGCCAATCCTCAGGTAGTAGAATACTTGAAAAATGTCTTAGATCAACTCCTATCTTATCATGAAATTGATTACATTAAATGGGATATGAACCGCAATATCACTAACCTAGGAAATGGCTTTACTTATCTAGAAATACAGATGCAATCTCATCAGTACATGTTGGGGCTTTACGAACTCGTTTCTTATCTGACAGAAAAGCACAGCCATATTCTCTTTGAGTCCTGCTCTGGTGGTGGTGGACGAAATGATCTTGGTATGATGCGCTATTTCCCACAAGTCTGGGCTAGTGATAATACAGATGCTATTGCACGTTTACCAATTCAATACGGTTCATCCTATCTCTATCCAACCATTTCTATGGGGGCTCATGTGTCAGCAGTACCGAATCATCAGATGGGGCGAACGACACCATTAGAAACACGTGGTCATGTGGCAATGATGGGAAATTTGGGTTATGAGCTTGATTTGACAAGTCTGACTGAGAAAGCAAAAGAAGACATTAGAACGCAGGTAAACTTGTACAAAGAATTACGACCAGTAGTTCAGTTAGGACAACAGTATAGACTCATTAACCCTGATACTGCATCCAATGAAGCAGCTGTACAATTTAACTACGGAAATCAAACGATTGTAACCTACGTTCGCGTTTTGTCAGTTGTAGAGGCCATGGAAACAACTTTAAAATTAAAAGATTTGGATGAAGAGGGACTGTATGAATTACAGGAAAATGGCGAAGTTTACTCAGGTGCAGAACTCATGTATGCAGGCTCAACTGTTATCTTATCCCAAGGAGATTTTTTGAGTAGACAGTATATTTTTAGAAGACTATAATAAAGGTGTATAATTTTATAAAGGAGGCTTTCCAATGAAATGGTATAAGAAAGCAGGTTTTATTTTAGTAGCTGGGGTTAGTTTACTAGGCATAGCAGCTTGTGG
>JAWHFN010000125.1:0-5055 GCA_032565555.1 Streptococcus mitis
ATATGCTCTTGGGTGGTCATAAAAGGTTTGATTGATATACTTCATCATTCCAGGTGCCCCACATGAGTAAATAGCATCAAACTGACTGTCTAAATCATTGATGACAACAGAAACATTCCCCTTGATGCCATAAGAACCATCATCTGTCGTTACAAAGACCTGCCCATATTGAGCTAATTCCGTCTCTAAAATAACAGCATCCTTAGTCGCAAAACCGAGGACTGTCACTACTTTCACACCACGCGCATTCAATTCCTTGGCTACTTCAAGCAAGGGCGGAACACCAATCCCCCCACCAACAAGGAGAACCTGGTTCTGCTCATCAAGGTCAGACAAGTCAAAACCATTTCCCTGAGGACCCATCACATCAAGAGTGTCTCCCTGACTTAAGGTTGAGAAAATAGCTGTCCCAGCCCCTTCAATCCGATAAATGAGGTGACACTGCTTCTTTACCTTATCAATAGATGAAATTGAAATAGGACGGCGCAAGAGATGGGCATCATCGGGAACACGCAGATGAAGAAATTGGCCTGCTCGCATAGCTTCAACCATTTCTCCTTCTAGGACTAATTCAAAGATTGCTGGCGCGATTTCCTCCTGTGCAACCACCTTCATGGTTTCCAAACGAATGGCACCCAAACGTTTCTTACATGTGGGATTCATGACTTTTCCTCCTTAAATTTTAAGGGGACCAGACAAAGAAAAGACCTTGCTAGTGCAAGGCCTCAGTTAAAATCGTACAACACAAGAGAGCACACTCAAAAAGTCTCCTCTAGAAAATTGTACTATTCTTTTATCTGACACCTTGTGAGTCTCTCTGGACTCCCCTTAAAGGTTAAATTTTTATTAGTATACTCTTTCAACCAAAAAAAGTCAAGTAGAAAACGAACATTCTACTTGACTTCACGAAATTATTTTTCACGAATGACTTCGACCTTGTAGCCATCAGGGTCTTTGACAAAGTAATAGTTAGGTGCAGTTCCTGGTAGGCCATTTGGCTCAGTCACTTCATATCCTTTGGCACTGTGCTCTTGATGAAGCGCCTCAAGATCAGGTGTACTGAGGGCGATATGGGCAAATCCATCTCCAACCACATAAGGACCATGATCGTAGTTATAAGTCAACTCCAACTCATAGTCGTCACCCTCAAGACCTAGATAGACAATCGTGAAGGCATGGTCTGGAAAATCTCTGCGACGCAATTCTTTAAAACCAAAAGCATCTTGATAGAATGCAATTGATTTTTCAAGATTTTCTACTCGCAAGCAAGTATGTAGCATTTTTGAAGCCATATTTTTCTCCTTAATTTTTAAAAAGACTGGGACAATCCTGTTCCAGTCTTATCAGTTATTATTTACCAAGTTTTGCTTTAGCTGCATCTGCAAGAGCTGTGAAAGCTGCTGCATCGTTAACAGCCAAGTCAGCAAGCATTTTACGGTTAACTTCAATCTCAGCCAATTTCAAACCATGCATCAATTGTGAGTATGAAAGTCCGTTCATACGAGCTGCCGCATTGATACGAGTGATCCACAATTTGCGGAAGTCACGTTTTTTCTGACGACGGTCACGGTATGCATAGTAGTAAGAGTTCATTACTTGTTCTTTTGCAGTACGGAACAAGATGTGTTTAGCTCCATAGTAACCTTTTGCTAATTTAAGAATACGTTTACGACGTTTGCGTGATACAACGCCACCTTTAACACGTGCCATGTTTTATTTCCTCCAAATATTTCCTAGAATTGTTTACTTACAGTCAAGCTATTATTTCAAGCGAGTAAGCATTGCTTTGATACGTTTGTAGTCTCCTGAATGCACCATAGATGCTTTACGAAGATGACGACGTTGTTTCTTAGTTTTTCCGTGGAAACGGTGAGAAGTGTAAGCACGGAAACGTTTAAGTCCACCAGAACCTGTACGTTTGAAACGTTTAGCTGATGCGCGGTGTGTTTTTTGTTTTGGCATGATTTTTTCTCCTTTATTTAACTTTCTGACAATTATTTTTTGTCAGTCGCTGGCGCCAATTGCATGAACATTTGACGTCCATCCATTTTAGCACGTTGTTCGATGATGGCAATATCTTGAGTTGCTTCAGCAAACTCGGCTAAAACTTTTGCACCAATCTCTTTATGGGTAATCATACGACCCTTAAAGCGAATAGATACCTTAACTTTATTTCCTTTTTCAAGGAATTTGCGTGCATTGCGAAGTTTTGTATCAAAGTCACCCTTGTCAATAGTTGGACTTAGACGAACTTCTTTCACAGTAACAACACTTTGTTTTTTACGTTGTTCTTTTTGCTTCTTCTGGTACTCAAATTTGAACTTACCGTAGTCCATAATTTTTGCAACAGGCGGTTTGGCTTGGGGTTGAATCAATACTAGGTCAACATTAGCGTTATCAGCCAAAGCTTGCGCTTCACTGAGTGGCTTGATGCCTAGCTGTTCTCCTTCAAGACCAATTAAGCGAACTTCACGTACACGAATCTCATCATTGATGAATAAGTCTTGCTTTGCTATGGTTTTCACCTCTTTTGTTTTATTAGAGAAAAACAATAGCGGACTCGTAAATATACAAGCCCGCACGTTATGATAGCGTTTCTTAGAAACTTTTCATCCGTAGGGCCAGGCAACTTAATGTCACAAGGCGAGAAGCTCTCACTTCTGCTTTTCTCAACTTTTATATGATACCAAGTTTTCGAACTCTTGTCAAGATAAAAAGTTATTTTTTTGAAAAGTTTCTGTTTGTATTTTGGCTTGGTTTCCACATCAAAAAGAGAGAACCAAGTTGATTCCCTCTCTATGTTAGTTTTTACTTATTTTCCCTATAGGAATGCTAGAATCTATTAAAAACTTCCTTTTTACGTGAACTTCCCCATCTTTCGATAAATAGGATCCCCACTAACAAAAGGATAATCAAGCAAGGAAGTAAGACCATCCCCATGCTCCAATTTAGATTGACATTATCAATCTGCTTAGGTAATCTTCCAGATAAAATCTCCACTGAACGCAAGTAAGTAAAGGGAATCAGATGTGCAATCTTTTGAAGAGGCTGAATTGTTTGGATGCCAAACAATAAGCCAACAATCCCAATGAGTGAAAGAAAGAGGACAGGCATTTTTTGCTTGAAAAAGTAAGCAATCAAGTAGACGACTTCCACAATGACGATAAAGGCTAAGAAAGCTAAGAACAAGCCAGGAAATAACACATCTTGTATCTTTCCGATAGTTACCTCTTGAGTCACTAAGCTATAAATCGGGTAGGGATAATCTAACTGTCCAAAACCACTTATCAGACTTCCCACTAGAAAAGAAAATCCGCTGATTCCGATAAACAGCACAGTTACATAACCCACTCCAACTCCAAGAGAGGACATTGCGAATGTCACTTTTGAAAAAGGATATAAGTGAGCTGTATCCATATGATTTTGATATCTTTCTGCAAATAGTTGCGTTAGCATAAAAATAATAGCAACCACAAACAAGCTTGGGATGATAAACTCTAAAATCCAGACAATCTGATCAATCCCGTGGGTCGGATAAACTAAATTGTGGGCTTTTATGTTCAAGGGATATAGGGCTTGGTAAGTCTTTCGTTCGCGGTCAGCTGCCATTTTTAAGTCAGAACTAGAAGTCGGTTGCTTCGATACAATTTCATAACTCTTTTCCTCATCTTGCCACTGCAAATAGTAGGCTTCTTTCCAGCGTCCTTCTCTTAACAAAGCCAGAATTTCTTTCTTTTGAGTCAAAAGATTTTTTTGCGATTCTAAATTAATTTTAGCACTCTGGTATTCCTCCGAGTTGGTATCAGATATTTGGGAGAGTTTCTCTTCATATTCATTGATGACTCTCTCATCTTTTACAAGACGGGTTTCCAACTCGCTCTCCAAGCTGACGGAGTTTGCAGTCTGACTATTAAAATAAAAGGTAACACCGAGTCCAGATACAAATAAAGCTAAGATAATCCAGTTTAAGCGACTTTTGAAAACTTTTTTTAATAAAAATAGACCAACATCTTTCATAAACTAAACCTCTTCTATCTTTCCCCGATGAATGGTTACTACTCTATCGCAGACATCAACCAACTCTTCCTTATAGTGGGAACTTAAAAGAACCAGCTGCTCTTGTCTATCGATTTGTGCTAGCCTATCAAAAAACTTCTGTCGATAATACTCATCTAAGCCATTTGTAATCTCATCCATAAGCCAGCATTTCGCCTGACTGAGGAAATACATGGCAATCACCAAGCGTTGCTTCATGCCTAAGGAATACTTGCGAATGGGAAGGCTGATATAGTCAGACATTTCCCAATAGGTAATTTCATCCCCCAAGTTCAGCCCTGACTTCCAGATGTTCTTGATAAGACGAAGATAGTCCATCCCACTTAAGTTTTCATCCAGCCATTCAATGCTTTCATAATAAAATAAAGAAGGAGGGGCTACAATATTTCCACTACTTATAGGAATTAAATTGCTAATGGCGCGGAACAGTGTCGTCTTTCCAGAGCCATTGATAGCAAGAATACCATAAATCCTACCCTTTTCAAATGTAAAATCAACATCTTGTAAGATGACTTGTCGCGTTTTTAAGGTCACATGAGTAAGATGCAACATATCTAGCCCTCCTTTTTATCACTCTTGAAAGATTAACAACTACCGTTGTAATAATTTATATCTCTAAAAAATCGTAATTTAACCACCATCAACGCTATACTCATCATATCTATCATAACGAGACTGTGATAGTTCGTACTATACTTTCCAATCATACCGATAAGTTTTAAGAACGCTCACAGCAGACATACTGGACTGAAAAGGACCAATAGATCATAAACTAACTAATTAAACGGTTTTTGCTAATTTTTAATGGTTTTATATCATTGATATTGAAGACGCTTTCATTATATCATTTTTATCATTATTATGCAACAGATTTTTAGTTTATTTTACTAATATATAATATTCGTAACTTCTCAAAGTAACTTCCACCTCTCTCCCAAAACTGGAAGTTAGTCTCAGACGACGAATGATGCTAGAATTAAGTCTGAGACTTTTCGTAAG
>JAWHFN010000126.1:0-5048 GCA_032565555.1 Streptococcus mitis
CTCCCAAAACCTGCACAATCTCCGTACGAGCATGAATCACAACATCAAGCTCTTCTTCCATCAAACGAAGATGGCGTTCATTGGAACCAAAAAGATGAAACAGGTCATCTGGATGACTCAGTTGAATGTCTATTGAATGTTCCTTCAAATAAAGAACCTCTCTAATCCTTTTATTTCTTTTTATTATAGCAGAGGGATGGAGAAATTACTAGCCCAAACCCAGTGAATCATGCTAGTGTTCTAAGTATTCTTGCCAGATAGCGTCAAAGTCTCCTAGGTTGAAAGAGAAACTGGCATGCTCCTCTAAAAAGCGACTCACCTCATCAAAATCGTCTGTGTGTTTGGGAAAAGCTGATTCTTCAAAGGCTAGATCTGCCAAGATAGCTTTAGGACTATTACTTTTAGGGTTGCGCTCGGTCATGAGCCAAGTGTAAAATGATTTTCTCATATGTCACCCTAGATCAACTCTGTCCCAAACTGGTCTTGCTTGATTTTACCAGCCTTCATCAAGCCACCAAGTGCTTTCTTGAACTGACCTTTAGAAATACCAAAGGTTGCCTTGATATCCTCAGGGGATGACTTATCATTCAAGGTCATAAAACCGCCATTGCTTTCCAAATAGGTCAAAATCATCTGGGCATCATTTTCCAACATCTCAAAAGAACGTGGTTTAAGGGAAAGGTTCAAGGTACGGTCCACTTCACGGAAACCAATAACACGCGCATCCAAGACTTGACCCAAACGTGGCTCTGCATAGCGCTCACTTGGGTGAATGAAACCAAGCATGTTATTCTCTGGCAGGTAAACAAAAGTTCCTGACAGCTTGAGGCGGTAAACAATGGCTGGCCAGTTTTGATTCTGCATGTTGTTGTAGGCAGGACGAGCCAGACGTTGGAAGTCTTCTTGATAGGCCAAGAGTCCCCAGATGCGGTCTTTCTTGTCCACTTCAAGACGGATGTAGAGTTGGTCGCCCTTCTTAGGCCAGAGTTCCTTGAGCTCAGGGAGAATATCGAGTGACACAACGATTTCCTTGTCAGGAAGGCCTGTATCCACAAAGACACCCAAGTCCTTACGAACCTCTGTGACACGGCCCCAACCAAATTGGTCCTGAGTGGCAGTCACTTCTAGAGTTGTCAATCGGAGTTTTTGCTTCATATCCATATAGGCAAAACCTTTGACCGTATCTCCTACTGTATGTTGACCTTCTTCCTTAGCAAGAGCATAGGTTTGACCATCCTTTTGCACAAAGTAAAAACGGTCGTTTTCATCGATGATCAGTCCAACGATAAAACTTGCAAGATTTGTATTCATATTTCCTTCTTTCGAATAAAACTCAGCCAGCAATGCCAACTGAGTTTTTCTGTTTATTTTTAGACTTCCAAAAGTTCTTTCTCTTTGTTGGCAGTCATGTCGTCGATGTGTTTAACAGCATCGTCTGTTACTTTTTGAATGTCTTTTTCAAGAGTCTTCAATTCGTCTTCAGTGATTTCTTTTGCTTTTTCTTGTTTCTTAGCTTCGTCCATAGCATCGCGACGGATATTGCGGACAGCCACTTTAGCATTTTCGCCGACCTTCTTCACTTCTTTAGCAAGGTCACGACGAGTTTCTTCTGTTAGAGCTGGGATAACCAAGCGAATCACAGAACCGTCGTTAGCTGGTGTGATACCAAGATCAGAAGCGTTCAAGGCACGTTCGATATCTTTCAATGAAGACTTGTCAAATGGTGTGACCAACAAAACACGCGCTTCTGGAATCGTAATTGAAGCGATTTGGTTAAGAGGAGTTTCTACTCCATAGTATTCTACATGTACACGGTCAAGCAAGCTTGCATTGGCACGGCCAGCACGGATACCACCAAATTCACGAGCAAGTGACTGGTGAGACTGGGTCATTCTCTCTTTAGCTTTTTCAATAATTGCGTTAGCCATAATCTTTCTTATTCCTTTTCTTCGATATTATTTGAAACTGTTGTTCCGATATTTTCTCCAAATACAACACGTTTGATGTTGCCTGGTTGGTTCATGTTGAAGACAACCAAGTCAATGTCATTATCCATTGAGAGGGTTGAAGCTGTTGAGTCCATGATACGAAGACCTTTGTTGATAACATCACGGTGAGTCAATTCTTCAAACTTAACGGCTGTCTTGTCTTTCTTAGGATCGGCATTGTAAACACCATCTACGCCATTTTTAGCCATAAGGATAGCATCCGCTTCGATCTCCGCTGCACGAAGGGCCGCTGTTGTATCTGTTGAGAAGTAAGGTGAACCAATTCCGGCACCAAAGATAACGATACGACCTTTTTCAAGGTGACGAAGGGCACGTCCACGGACATAAGGCTCTGCCACTTGTTGCATGGCAATAGCTGTTTGTACACGCGTATCGACACCAACTTGTTGCAATGAATCTGCCATCACAAGAGCATTCATAACAGTCCCAAGCATTCCTGTGTAATCTGCCTGAACGCGGTCCATTCCTGCTTCAGCAGCAGGTTCTCCACGCCAGAGATTTCCTCCACCAATAACAAGGGCAATTTCGATACCTAAGCTATGAACTTCTTGAATCTCTCTTGCGATTGTTTGAACTGTTTGGATATCAATCCCTACGCCACGTTCACCGGCAAGGGCTTCACCTGATAACTTGATTAAAATACGTTTATACTTGGGATTCGCCATTTTCACTCTCCTTCTTTTATCCTACCTATTTTATCACAATTTCTAAGATTTTTATAGTATCATGAGCAATTCTTTCAAAAAAATTAGACCGTTAAAAATTCCTCTAAATCGGCAAGGGCACGCTCTGCAATTTTTTCATAACGAGCCTTCTTATCACGGATACGCTCACCTTCCAACTCCTTGATAATTCCGAAATTGACATTCATTGGTTGGAAGTGTTTGCTGTCCGCATGGGTGATGTAATGAGCTAAGCTTCCAATCGCTGTCGTCTCTGGGAAAATAGCCTCGCTTTCTCCCTTGAAAAGACTAGCCGCGTTAATTCCCGCAACTAATCCTGACGCTGCGGATTCAACATAGCCTTCTACACCCGTCATTTGACCAGCAAAGAAGAGATTTGGTTGTTTCTTAGAACGGTAAGTCTGCTCAAGAAGATTTGGTGAGTCCATGTAAGAATTACGGTGCATGACACCATAACGAACAAACTCCGCATTTTCAAGACCTGGAATCATTTGGAAGACACGCTTTTGTTCTCCCCATTTGAGGTGGGTCTGGAAACCAACAATATTGTAGAGACTACCAGCCGCATTGTCCTGACGAAGCTGGACAACCGCATAAGGGGTTTTGAATTCTCCATCACGAGGTCCTGTGTAGTCTTCTGGATACTCAAGACCGACTGGTTTCATAGGACCATAAAGCATAGTTTTAATGCCACGTTTGGCCATAACTTCGATAGGCATACAACCTTCAAAATACTTTTCTTTTTCAAAAGAATTAAGCGGAGCTTCTTCCGCATTGACCAAGGCTTCATGGAAATCCATAAATTCTTGCTTGGTCATGGGAGCGTTGAGATAAGCTGCTTCTCCCTTGTCATACCGAGACTTGAGATAGACCTTGCTCATATCTATAGTATTGACATCGATAATCGGCGCTGCCGCATCGTAGAAATAGAAGCCATCGCCATCATTAAGGGCATGAATCTTTTCAGCCAAGGCATCGCTGGTCAAAGGACCAGTAGCGACAACTGTAATAACATCTGTCGGCAATTCTGTAATTTCATCACGCACCACTTCAATCAAGGGGTGGTTGGCCACTTTTTCGGTCACCATTTGGGAGAAACCATCACGGTCCACCGCAAGGGCTCCTCCAGCGGGAACACGTGTTGCTTCAGCAGATTCTAAGATAACAGAACCCAAGCGACGCATTTCTTCCTTGAGGAGACCAACTGCATTTGTCAGAGCATCTCCACGAAGAGAATTGGAACAAACTAACTCTGCAAAATTGTCTGTTTTGTGTTGAGGTGTTGACTTGACACCACGCATTTCATAAAGTTTAACTGGAATACCACGTTCTGCAATTTGGTAGGCTGCTTCAGAACCTGCCAAACCAGCACCGATAACATTGATATAAGATTGAGACACGACACTAATACCTCTTTGGGTGGAACCTAAGTCCATATCAAAACAAGCTACTAGACTGTTTGACACCCACAAATCTTTCTATTTTTTTCTTCTACTAGTATAACAAAAAAAGGGAAGAAGGCAAACTTCCCTGTTTAGTCATTTTCTTCCCAGTCATGGTAGGCAGCGTAGAGCTGACTTTTATTCCACTGGTAAATCTTAGCAACTTCCTTAATAGCTTGGTTTTTCTTCATGCCTTGCTGGATGCGTGCTTGGATTTCTGAAAACAAGTCCTCCTCGTCTTTTTCCTCCACATCTTGGCTGGCACCTTCAACGATGAGTAGACACTCACCCTTGAGCGGTGTTTCAGCGATGTTTTCCAGCAATTCAGAGATCTTTCCTCGTTGGTATTCTTCATAAATCTTGGTCAATTCTCTGACCAAGACTACCGAGCGGCCACCGTAGACTTCTAGCATATTTTCCAATGTATCTGCCACACGATGAGGTGATTCATAGAAAATTTGTGTTTCAGGATAGTCTTTTTTCGAGTCAAAAAATTGCTTTTGCTGGCCTGATTTTCTCGGTAAAAAACCGTAAAAGATATGTGGTTGCGGTGCTAAACCACTGGCAATCAAGGCAGAAATTCCTGCAGAGGCACCTGGAACTGTGACAACTGCAATCTCTTCCTCAATCGCTGCCTTGACTAAATCATGACCAGGGTCTGAGATGCTAGGCAGACCTGCATCGGAGACCTGAGCAATACTTTGCCCTGCTTTCAAGAAACCAATCAAATCAGGAATTTTTTCCTTGGCATTGTGCTCATGAAAACTAATCTGCTTGGTCGAAATATCAAAATGCTTGAGCAAAAGACCTGTATTACGCGTGTCCTCAGCAGCAATCCAATCCACTTCTTTCAAGGTCTGGATAGCACGAAAGGTCATATCATCTAAATTACCAATCGGCGTTGCCACTAGATA
>JAWHFN010000127.1:0-5034 GCA_032565555.1 Streptococcus mitis
CTTGACCTGACAAGAAAGTTCAATCAAGGTCTCCGAACTTTCCAAGATACTCTCTACAGAACCATCCAACTCCGTCAAGATTTTCCAAAGTTCTGGATCCTCAATCAAGCCATACTTGATGACCTCACCCATTCCTTCAATCAGTTCTCTTTTTCCGAGTGTTTCAAGGACAAGCGGATCGATCAGAACCCCGTCTGGCTGGGCAAAGGTACCCACCATATTCTTAGCAAATGGAGTATTGACGCCCGTCTTTCCACCGATTGAAGAATCCACCTGGGCAGTCAAGCTAGTCGGAATCTGAACAAAATGAATACCCCGCATATAGGTAGAGGCTACGAAACCAGCCAGGTCTCCAACGACACCACCTCCGAGAGCCACGATTCCATCACTACGAGTCAGACCTTGCTTGACTAAAAATTCATAGACTTTCTGGACAGTAGTTAAATTCTTTCTTTCTTCGCCTTCTAAAAAGTCAAAAACAGCTACCTGAAAACCAGCATCTTCTAGGCTGAGCTTGACCTTCTCTGCATAAAGAGAAGCTACATGGTTATCTGTCACAATGACTACCTTTTGTGGTTGCCAGAGTTCTCGCAACCATTGACCTGCCTGAGCCAGACAACCTTTTTCAATCTGAATATCATAAGGATGATGAGGAATATCGATTCTGATTTTCATAGGAGAATCTCCTTTTCTTTATTGGTATTTTTCTGTTAAGGACTGCCAAATCTCTTCCGTCGGCATTTCCTTGCCTGTCCACAGTTGAAAGGCTTCTGCAGCTTGATAGAGCAACATTCCCAGACCATTGACGGCTGAATTACCCTGACTTCTGGCCCATTTTAAAAATGGCGTTTCAAAGGGTTGGTAAATGATATCTGCTACTAAAAGAGTTTCTGATAGGACAATGCTTTCAGGAACTGGGGATGATTTACCATCCATGCCCACACTGGTGGCATTGACAAGTAAATCCGACTCAGCAATCCTTGCTTGCAGTTCAAAAACATCTTCTAAAGCATACAAGTCCACTTTAAAGCCTGTTTGCTCCTGTAACTTGTCTAGATAAGGTCTTGTTTTTTCCATGGAAACTGAACGAACAAAGACCGAAATCTGACTGACGCCGTCCAAAATAGCTTGTGCCAAAATGGACTTGGCCGCACCGCCTGCACCCAGCAGGGTCATCTTCTTACCTGTAATTGTAAAAGAAGGCAAGCTCTTAAAAAATCCCTTGCCATCTGTATTATATCCAATTAAATTGCCATTCTCATTGACAACCGTATTGACCGCGCCGATCAAGCGCGCTTCGTCACTCAGCTCATCCAAATAAGGAATCACCTGCTCCTTATAGGGCATGGAGAGATTGATGCCAAACATCTGGTAGCGACGAATATTGGCCACTGTTTCTGCCAAATCACCCGCTTCAATCTCCCAAGCAACATAAACACCATTGGTAGCTGTCGCCTCAAAGGCACTATTGTGAATAAAAGGAGAAATAGAATGCTTAATAGGATTGGCAACAACGGCAGCTAAACGTGTATAACCATCAAGCTTCATCCAAAATCTCCCGAATTTTTTTCATGTTAGCTAAGGAAATCTGACCTGGGGCACTTGCCTCATCTAGACTAGCAAAGGACCAGCTAGAACCTGTCACATCCGCAGTGATACGAGAGACCTTGCCCACTTTTCCCATAGAAATGGTCACATATTCCTGCTCAGGATTGAGGGTTTTAAAGCCTCGTGTATAGTTCATCAAGTCTAGCACATCCTGCTCCGTGTGGGCCATCACCGCAACCTTAACAAGTTTTGGATTTAAGCTCGTCAACTCTGACAAGATTTCCATCATATTTTCAGGTGTTTCTTGAAAATTATGGTAACTCAAAACGAGATTTGGGAAGTCCAGCATTTCCTCAAAAACATCCTTGTAGCTATAGTACTCAAAATCAATATAGTCTGGTTGATAGAGTTGCGCCACTTCCTTGATTAGATGGATATATTCTTCTGGAGAAAGGTCGATTTCTCCCCCTTCAGAGCGAGTTCGCAATGTGAAAACCAACTCACGACCTGCAAATTTTTCAAAAATAGCTGGAGCTACCTGCAAAATCGCTTCTTTAGGCAGATAGTCGGCACGCCATTCAATGATGTCGGCATCCAGATACCTCGTAGCATCCAGAGCCTGAGCTTCCTCTAAACTTCTTGGCATTACTGAAACGATTAATTTCATTTACTAACCTTCATACTAATCACCTTGAGGTAATTACTACTTTCATCTTTTTTATTATAGGCAAAATCTGCTGGAAGACCGTATTTATTTAAAATCTGGTAACTTCTTCCTGCAAAACCTTTATCAATTTGTTCTGTAAATTTCTGGCGGGAAACATTGGCAGCATTGGTACTAGCAATGATAATCCCTCCCGGATTTAAAATCTCAAGACTCTGGGAAATCAACTTGTGATAATCCTTGGTCACAGAGAAGGTTTGTTTTTTGTTCCGAGCAAAGCTAGGCGGATCTAGGACAATCACATCGTAAGTCAAGCCTTTTCGCTTAGCATACTTGAAATACTCAAAGACATCCATGACTATAAAACGATGGTCGTCGGTACTGATTCCATTTGCCTGAAAATGCGCTTGAGACAATTCTCGTGAACGTTTAGCTAGGTCAACCGAAGTAGTCTGGCTTGCTCCTCCCATGGCCGCAGCTACTGAAAAGGCTGCTGTATAAGAAAACATGTTGAGCAAGGATTTACCCATAGCCAACCCATCAACTAGACTACCACGAACCTCGTGCTGATCTAGAAAAATCCCTGTCATCAAGCCATCGTTCATAAAGACTTGATACAGAACACCATTTTCCAAAACAGTGAAAAAGTCAGGTGCTTCTTGACCATAAATATGGGCAGATTCATAGTCCAAACCCTTAAAACGGATCTTCTCATAGGCTCCTAAAAGCTCAGGAAAAACCTGTCTAAAGGCTTCTGAGATAACCTTGCGAATCTGATAAACATAAGAGTTATACCAAGAAAAGACAGCATAGTCGCCATAAAGGTCCACTGTCAAACCCCCAAAGCCATCCCCCTCTTGGTTGAAGAGACGAAAGGCAGTTGTCAAATCATCTTGATAATAGGATTTTCTCTTTTCTTTAGCTTGTCTAAACAGCGTTTCAAAGAAAGCTTGATTGAAGGCCACCTTGTCCTTACTAACAAACCAGCCCAAGCCCTTGTTTTGCTGCGAAAGGTAGGCAGTTCCAAGAAAGGTTCCTTCCTGACTCTGCACTTCTACTTCCTGATCCTTAAGATTGACATTCTCAAGATCACTGGCTTCTAGTAAAACTAGCCCCTTAGCGAGCTTCTTTTCAACCCTTTTGCTAACTCTTATTCTATTCATAACTACCATTATATCAAACTTTTAGACAATTCTCAAAAAAGAAACTACCCTTGCTTTTTTACTCTTCTTTTAAAAAATGGTATACTAATACTAATAAAAAATTAGGAAGTAAATGTGTGAGAAGCAATTTTAACAAAATCCAAAAAGCCATGGGTACCAGACTGGGTTTTGTCCTAACCCTTTTAATCCTCTATTGGCTCAAAACCTTATTAGCCTATACCGTTGACTTTAATTTAGATATTCAAGTAGGCAAGTTGCAGGGAAATTACCTTGCCTTTATCGCCTTTTTCAATCCCCTTCCTCTAGGACTACTCCTGCTGGCTCTAGCCCTCTATGCTCGCTCAACCAAGATCTTTTATGGTCTGAGTATAACTATTTATAGCCTTTTATTCATTTGGCTCTATTCCAATGTCTTTTACTATCGAGAATTTAGTGACTTTATCACGGCTAATACCATGAAGGTGGTCAGCAAGGTGTCTGTCGGCACTGCGGAACTAGAGTTACTGCGTCCTTGGGATTTCATCTATTTTATGGATTTCCCATTGCTGGCTTTCCTTTTCTATAAAAAGTTCATCCAGCTGGATAGGAGACCTTTCAAATTCCGCTCCAGTGTTGCTATCACTGCTCTCTCAGCCCTGTTCTTTTCTGCTAATCTTTTCTTGGCTGAAATTGAGCGTCCCGATCTCCTATCGCGAGGATTTTCGAATTATTATGTTGTCCGTGCCCTCAGTTTGCCAGCATTTTTAGGCTATAGTGCCAACCAATCCTATAGCGCCAACAAAGAACGTGCTAAGGCCTCTGAGACCGACCTTCAACCTATTACAGATTATATTCAAGAACATTCTGCTAAGCCCAATCCAGACTATTTTGGCTTGGCCAAAGGAAAAAATGTGATTTATCTCCACTTGGAGAGTTTCCAACAGTTCCTACTTGACTATAAACTCAACATAGATGGAACTGAGCATGAAGTCACTCCCTTCCTTAATTCCCTCTACCATTCGCAATCTACACTAGCCTTTTCGAATATCTTTAACCAAGTCAAGGCTGGTAAGACCTCAGATGCGGAAACCATGCTGGAGACTGGTTTGTTTGGACTTGACCAAGGTTCCTTTATGGTCAATTACGGTGGTACCAATACCCAACAGGCCGCACCTTTTATCCTATCAAAAAATGGCTACCAATCGAGTGCTGTCTTTCATGGTAATATTGGGACCTTCTGGAACCGGAATACGACCTACAAACAATGGGGCTACCAATACTTCTTTGATGCTTCCTACTTCACCAAGCAAGACAGTAGCAATTCTTTCCAATATGGTTTAAATGATAAAATCATGATGAAAGATTCTATCCAATATCTGGAGCATTTACAGCAGCCTTTTTATGCCAAGTATATCACGGTGTCCAATCACTATCCCTATGCTAGCAATCTGACAGGCGATGAGCTTGGTTTCCCCTTGGCCAAGACCAAAGATGAAACAATCAACGGCTACTTCCAAACAGCTAACTATCTGGATAGTGCTATCAAGGCTTTCTTTGACTATCTCAAAGAAAGTGGCCTCTATGAAAAATCTATCATCGTCATTTATGGAGACCATTATGGCATTTCCAATTCCCGCAATCCTGACCTGGCTCCCTTGATTGGCAAGACTTCTGAGAACT
>JAWHFN010000128.1:0-5013 GCA_032565555.1 Streptococcus mitis
AGGTCATCATACTCTGACTGAATCTTATCGCGTTCCAAACCTGTCAAACGACGAAGACGCATATCTAAAATAGCCTGACTTTGACGTTCAGAAAGCTTAAACTTACTCATCAACTCAGCTTGTGCTTCTGCGTCTGTTTCACTAGCACGGATGATACGAATCACTTCGTCGATATGGTCTAGCGCAATCAAGAGACCTTCTAAGATATGCGCACGCGCTTCCGCTTTTTCCTTATCAAAACGAGTACGCCGAACGACCACTTCTTTTTGGTGCTCGATATAAGCATCCAAAATCTGACGAAGGGACAAAATCTTCGGTACACCATTTTGGATAGCAAGCATATTGAAACCAAAGTTGGTTTGCATCTGGGTCATCTTAAAGAGGTTATTTAGGATAACATTGGCTGAAGCATCGCGCTTAACTTCGATAACAAATCGCACACCTTCGCGGTTTGACTCATCACGAACTGCAGTAATACCCTCAATCCGTTTTTCCTGAACCAAACGAACAATATGCTCATGTACCTTTGTTTTATTAACCATATAAGGAAATTCTGTTACAACAATACGCTCACGGCCAGTCTTAGTTTCTTCAATTTCAGTACGAGAACGAAGGACAATAGAACCCTTACCTGTTTCATAAGCCTTATGAATACCTGATTTCCCCATAACAAGAGCACCAGTTGGAAAATCTGGCCCAGGTAAGACTTCCATCAAGTCCTTAGTGGTCACTTCAGGATTGTCCATGACCAACTTCACTGCATCAATGGTTTCACCCAAGTTATGAGGGGGAATATTGGTCGCCATCCCAACGGCAATACCAGTTGCTCCATTGACCAAAAGGTTTGGAAAACGAGCTGGCAAGACCAAGGGTTCGCGTTCATTGGCGTCATAGTTATCGACGAAATCAACCGTATTCTTATTGATATCACGAAGCATTTCTAAAGCAATCTTGCTCATACGTGCCTCAGTATAACGCTGGGCGGCAGCACCATCTCCATCCATGGAACCAAAGTTTCCATGCCCATCTACAAGCATGTAACGGTAGCTCCACCATTGAGCCATGCGGACCATTGCTTCATAGATAGAGGAATCCCCGTGTGGGTGGTATTTACCCATGACGTCCCCTGTAATACGAGCAGATTTTTTATGGGGTTTGTCTGGAGTAACACCCAATTCATTCATTCCATAGAGAATCCGACGGTGAACAGGTTTCAAGCCATCTCGAACATCAGGAAGAGCCCGCGCTACGATAACACTCATGGCGTAATCGATAAAGCTCGTCTTCATCTCCTTTGTCAGATTGACATTCACTAAATTTCTATCCTGCATTAATAAATGCCTCATTTCACTATTAGTAATTAATAATATTATACCATAATGTCCGCCATATTTCAGGTATCCAAATTAGCTAAAACGTTTACATCAAGAACTCCAAGGCATATTCGTGACAAAGCTTTTTAAAAGTGATAGAATTAAAATAACTGGGGAAATCCCTGAATAAAATTAAGGAGATGTTTAGAACAATGACTTCAACTAAACAACACAAAAAAGTTATCCTTGTCGGAGATGGTGCTGTAGGTTCATCTTACGCTTTTGCACTTGTTAACCAAGGAATTGCACAAGAGCTTGGAATTATCGAAATTCCACAATTGCATGAAAAAGCTGTTGGTGACGCGCTTGACCTTAGTCACGCCCTTGCCTTCACTTCACCTAAAAAAATCTATGCAGCTCAATACTCTGACTGTGCAGACGCTGACCTTGTTGTAATCACTGCAGGTGCTCCTCAAAAACCAGGTGAAACTCGTCTTGACCTTGTAGGTAAAAACCTTGCTATCAACAAATCAATCGTAACTCAAGTTGTTGAATCAGGCTTCAAAGGTATCTTCCTTGTTGCTGCTAACCCAGTTGACGTTTTGACTTACTCAACTTGGAAATTCTCTGGTTTCCCTAAAGAACGCGTTATCGGTTCAGGTACTTCACTTGACTCAGCTCGTTTCCGTCAAGCACTTGCTGAAAAATTGGATGTTGATGCTCGTTCAGTTCACGCCTACATCATGGGTGAACACGGTGACTCTGAGTTCGCTGTTTGGTCACATGCTAACATCGCTGGTGTAAACCTTGAAGAATTCCTTAAAGACACTCAAAATGTTCAAGAAGCTGAATTGATTGAATTGTTCGAAGGTGTTCGTGATGCAGCCTACACAATCATCAACAAAAAAGGTGCAACATACTACGGTATCGCAGTAGCCCTTGCTCGTATCACTAAAGCAATCCTTGACGATGAAAACGCAGTACTTCCACTTTCAGTATTCCAAGAAGGTCAATACGGAGTTAAGAATGTCTTTATCGGTCAACCAGCTGTTGTTGGTGCACATGGTATCGTTCGTCCAGTAAACATTCCATTGAACGACGCAGAAACCCAAAAAATGCAAGCATCTGCTAAAGAATTGCAAGCTATCATTGACGAAGCATGGAAAAACCCAGAATTCCAAGCAGCTTCAAAAAACTAATTTAACTATAGACAACTCCTTGAATCATCAGGGAGTTGTTTTTTATCTATATTATAGTAAATTGAAATAAGATAGAACAAATTAATTTCTAGAAATATTTTAGCAGCCACGGCGTACTATTCTAGTTGTAATCCACTATAAGAACTAAACATTTTATGAAATTTTCGTTCAAAAAACAACATCCCTTTAAAAGCTATCATGTCATAGCTTGGGCATGAAGACAAAAAGACTACCAATCAGATTTATACTCACATCACAAAAAGTATGGAACAAGCAACGATTTACTCTTTAGCTACAGTTGCATTAAATCAAAAGTAAAAACTTTGCTCATATACAAAAAAAGCCCATCATACAGGCTAGAAAGCTTGATATGATAGGCTATTTTTCTATTAATTAACGTACTGTACGGATACGCATTGTGTTTGTACGTACAGCTTCTCCAACTGGTACACCAGCAACAATAACGATATCGTCACCAGATTCTACTAGACCTGCTTCAACTGCTTTACGTTCAGCAATTTCAAACATATCATCAGTTGATGATGGAGCATCTGTCAACATTGGGATAACACCCCAGTTCAACATCAAACCACGTTCTGTCAATTCGTCGAATGTCAATGCCAAGATATCAGCATTTGGACGGTATTTAGAGATCAAACGTGCAGTGTGACCTGTCTTAGTAAGAGTTACAACCAATTTAATGTCCATTGAGTTAGTAGCATCTTTGACAGCTGAAGCCATTACTTCTGTCTTAGAGTTACGTTCGAATAAATCTGAGTTCAAACGTCCGTATTCGTTAAGAAGAGTTTGAGCGTTCTTATCGATTGTAGCCATTGTAGTTACTGACTCAAGTGGGTATTTACCGTTTGCAGACTCACCTGAAAGCATTGTAGCATCAGTTCCATCGATAACAGCGTTAAATACGTCTGATACTTCTGAACGAGTTGCACGTGGTTTTTCAGTCATTGTTTCAAGCATGTTTGTTGCAGTGATAACAACTTTACCTGCAGCATTGACTTTAGTGATAATCATTTTTTGGTAAACTGGAACCATTTCGAATGGTACTTCGATACCCATGTCACCACGAGCGATCATGATACCATCAGCTGCTTCAATGATTTCATCCAAGTTATCGATACCTTGTTGGTTTTCGATTTTAGCGAACAATTGAACGTGTCCGTTTCCAGTTTCTTCACAGATTGCACGAACTTCGTTCACGTCTTTTGCAGTACGTACGAATGAAATAGCGATGAAGTTGATACCTTGTTCAAGACCGAAACGGATATCGTCGTTATCGCGTTCAGCAAGAGCTGGGAAAGGAATTTTAGTGTTAGGAATGTTCACACCTTTTTGTTTAGCGATGATACCATCATTTTCAACTTCAACTTCAAATTCACGAGTTGCGTCATCTTTAGCGACCACACGAAGACCAAGTTTACCATCGTCAACCAAAACTTGACGACCAACTTCAACATCATCATAGATATCAAGAGCACCAGCAACGTTCAATGCAATCACTTCACGAGTTGATTTGATTCCTTGTTTAGTTGCAACACGGATTTTTTCACCTGTTTTGTATGAATACTCTTTAGCTTCACCTTCAAACAATTCTGTACGGATTTCTGGTCCTTTTGTATCAAGAAGGAAACCAACTTTTTTACCTGCAAGTTTTTCAGCAAGTTTAACAGTTGCCATACGCTCACCTTGTTCTTGGTGGTCACCGTGTGAGAAGTTGAAACGGAATGTGTTAGCACCAGCTTCAATCAATTTAGCAATGTTTTTAGCTGAAGCTTCAACATCAAGTTTTTCACCCCAGTATCCGTCCTCACCGAATTTTTTACCACCACGGATTTCTACCGCAGGACCCAAAGTTGCAACGATTTTTACACGTTTGTTCATGATTTTTTGTGACTCCTTTATATATATGACCTTTTGGTCTTATTAACTAAATTATGAATTATGACAAGCAATTGTTCAATTGTGACAGGTCAAGATCAGCTTTGTGTGGATTATTTACAATAATCTTACCGTCTGCTGCCAAACTAAACAATGCTCCTTCTTCTGCAGTACCAAGAATTGGATTTTCAACCATTTTTTCGTTACGAATACCTACCGCAACACCACCGATACCTTTTTTAAGAAGTTTAACGGCATGGGCACCCATACGTGACGCCAATACACGGTCACGCGCAGTTGGAGAACCACCACGTTGAATATGTCCAAGTTCTGTCACACGAAGATCGGTCGTATCTCCAGCTTCTTTTAGTTTTTTACCAAATTCAGCTGCTGACATCACACCTTCTGCCAAGACGATGATATTGTGTTTTTTACCACACTCATAACCACATTTAATGCTTTCTACGATATCTTCAATCTTGAATCCTTCTTCAGGAATGATGATTTCATCAGCACCAGTTGCAATACCAGCCCAAAGAGCGATATCACCAGCGTTACGTCCCATAACTTCAATAACAAAAGTACGACGGTGACTTGATGATGTA
>JAWHFN010000129.1:0-5012 GCA_032565555.1 Streptococcus mitis
TGGTGACACTAGTCGTTAGCGCCACCAGAAAGAGGGCCAATTTTTCAAGTAGGGAGTAGGAAATCCCCAGACTCTCACTGGTTTCCTTGCCCAGATTCATGATGGTAAAAGTTTGGGATAATTTCCAAACGGCTATCAGAATAATGAGGCCTAAGAAAAGCCATTCATACTGATGGGTCTGAATCATGGAGAAGGAGCCCTGGGTCCAGGCAGTCATACTCTGAACCAGATTGAAACGATAGGCGATAACTTCTGTCACAGAACCGATAATTCCGCTATAGATGATCCCAATCAGAGGCAACATCCACCTTTCCTTTACAGTAAAAATGGTCATAAAGGCTAGGAAGAAGAGGGTGAATACGATGGATGAAACAAAAGCAAAGAGCATCTTTTGGGTCAGACTAGCAGACGGAAAGACAAAGAGGCTCAGTACCATTCCCAGTTTGGCAGCTTCAGTGGTTCCAACTGTACTCGGAGCAGCAAACTGATTTTGAGTGATAGTCTGCATGAGAAGTCCGGCCATACTCATACTAGAGGCGGTCAGAAGAATGCTGATAGTTCTTGGAAGACGGGACTCCTGAAAGAGAAGCCAGGTCTGCTGGTCGAAAGCAAAGAGCTTTTTCCATGAAAAATCACTGGTTCCAATGCTAATAGAGAGAAAGACTAGGAGTAGAAGTAAGCCAATTAAATAATGAGAAAGTTTCATACCCCGTCCTTTCAAATAGATTTGGTATCGAAAGATACCCGCGGATATTACTGTAACACGATTTCTTTAATCTGTCAATAAATTTTCTGACAATTTAATAAATAAAACAAGGAGAGAGTACCGGGACCTTCTCCTCTGTTTTCCTATTCCAAAATGTTTTTACCTTCTTTAACACGCCAATGATAATCCGATAAAATAATATCTTCAAGAGAGTAGCTAGCCTTCCAATCAAGATATTTTTTAGCTTTTGATGCGTCTGCTAGGACGCTGGCTGGGTCACCAGCACGGCGAGCAACAATTTCGTGTGGTATTTTTTGATTCAGTAATTCTTCAGCAGTTTTAAAGATTTCTTTGACGGTATAGCCTTTTTCGGTTCCTAAGTTAAAGATTTGAGAAGAACTGTTTTCTTGGAAGAGGTAATTCATCCCTTTAACATGAGCCTGTGCAAGGTCCAAGACATGAATGTAATCTCGAATACATGAACCATCACGTGTATCGTAGTCATCTCCAAATATTTTCAGGCTATCATTTTGTCCCAATGCGGTCTTGTTGATATTTGGAATAATATGAGTTGGATTTTTTACACGCAGACCATTTGAAGCATCCATTTCAGCCCCAGCAACATTAAAGTAACGGAAAATGACATATTTCCAATCGTAGCGATTGGCCATCCAGTAAATCATTCGTTCACCCATCAGTTTTGTTTCTGCATAAGGGTTGACAGGGTCGAGCAGGGTATCTTCAGCTGCCGGCTTGTCAATACAGTTATTACCATAGAGGGAAGCAGTCGAAGAGAACATGATTTTTTGAATGCCAACTTCAGATAAGACTTTGAGAACTTGGTTCATACCAGCAACATTGGCAGTGAAGTATTTACTTGGATTTTCAATACTTTCGCTCACAACAATTTCACCTGCACAATGAAGAACAGCATCAATCTGATTTTCTTCTAAGTAAGCTTTTAGGGCACTAGAATCATAAACATCTAGTTGTTTAAAGCTAGCACGACTATCTACAGCTGAACGATTTCCTGTAGAGAGATTATCTAGAACATGTACCTGATAGCCAGCATTTAAAAGAGCTTTAACGGTATGGGAGCCAATGTAGACAGCTCCACCTGTGACAAGAATTGTTTTGGTCATGATTTTTTCCTTTTTCTAGTTTTGTACTATTTTAAAGAAATAAGAAGGCAAAGTCAACCATTTTCTGGAAATTTCATGAAAAACTGAACAAATATAGCATCGAATTGTTTTGTGTTTGGGAATTAATAGTTTGGTTGGTCTTGGAATAGTTCTTAGATTTCACCTCACATGCAAGAAAATACAAGCTTTTTCTAAGATAGAGCAGGACTAAGATACTAATTTAGAAATCCACCTTCCCGCTATCCTTCTCCTATAAAAAGTGGTAAAATGGATGAAAGAAAGAAGGAACTGAAATGACAACATTATTTTCAAAAATCAAAGAAGTAACAGAACTTGCTGCGATCTCAGGTCATGAAGCACCTGTTCGTGCTTATCTTCGTGAAAAGTTGACACCGCACGTGGATGAAGTGGTGACAGATGGCTTGGGTGGTATTTTTGGTATCAAGCATTCAGAAGCTGTGGATGCACCGCGCGTCTTGGTCGCTTCTCATATGGATGAAGTTGGTTTTATGGTCAGCGAAATCAAGCCAGATGGTACTTTTCGTGTCGTAGAAATCGGTGGTTGGAATCCTATGGTGGTTAGTAGCCAGCGCTTTAAACTCTTGACTCGTGACGGTCGTGAAATTCCTGTGATTTCAGGCTCTGTTCCGCCACATTTGACTCGTGGTAAGGGCGGACCAACCATGCCTGCCATTGCAGATATCGTCTTTGATGGCGGTTTTGCGGATAAGGCTGAGGCAGAAAGCTTTGGAATCCGTCCTGGTGACACCATTGTCCCAGATAGTTCTGCAATCTTGACAGCTAATGAAAAAAATATCATCTCAAAAGCTTGGGACAACCGTTACGGAGTTCTTATGGTGAGCGAGTTGGCGGAAGCTCTTTCAGGTCAAAAACTCGGAAATGAACTCTATCTTGGCTCGAACGTCCAAGAAGAAGTTGGTCTTCGTGGTGCTCATACTTCCACAACTAAGTTTGATCCAGAAGTTTTCCTAGCAGTTGACTGCTCACCTGCTGGTGATGTTTATGGCGGTCAAGGCAAGATTGGGGATGGAACCTTGATTCGTTTCTACGACCCAGGTCACTTGCTTCTCCCAGGTATGAAGGATTTCCTTCTGACAACGGCTGAAGAAGCTGGAATCAAGTATCAATACTACTGTGGTAAAGGCGGAACAGACGCTGGCGCAGCTCATCTGAAAAATGGTGGTGTCCCATCTACAACAATCGGTGTTTGCGCTCGTTATATCCATTCTCATCAAACCCTCTATGCAATGGATGACTTCTTAGAAGCGCAAGCTTTCTTGCAAGCCTTGGTGAAAAAATTGGATCGTTCAACAGTTGATTTGATTAAAAATTATTAAACCATAAGGGAGGTGGTAGGGATGGTAGAACCAAACCTAGAAAACCTTGTAAAAGATCTTTACAATCATGCTCGACATGATTTGAGTGAAGATTTAGTTGCTGCTCTCCTAGAGACTGCTAAAAAACTGCCTACTACAAATGAGCAATTGCTGGCAGTCCGTCTCTCAGGCCTGGTCAATCGTGAATTGCTCAAGAATCCTAGACATCCGGCACCTGAGTTGCTCAACTTGGCTCGCTTTATCAAAAGAGAAGAAGCCAAGTACAGAGGAACCGCAGCTTCTGCCCTTATGTATGGGGAACTCTTTAAAATGCTTTGATTCCATTGTGAATCAAAGCATTTTTCTATATGGTAGAAAAGCAATTCTTGATGAGGAGAAGAAAAAGCCATCCCATTCAGGATAGCTTCGTGGTTCTTAGATTTGTTCAGCAATGACCTTTTCAGCTAAATTCATAGCGTGGTCAGATACACGAGTGTAGTGGGAGACAATGTCGATAAAGTTGACCCCGGCTTGAGTTGAACACTCGCCCTTGTTGAGGCGTTTGATGTGAGTCTTTCTGAGAACACGTTCCATATTGTTGATTTCTTTATGGCGTTCAATCAGACTTTGAGCTTTTTCAATATCATTGTTTTCTACACTGTCAAGGGCATCCTTGATAAAGCCAGTGGTCTTTTGATAGATATCAGCTAGTTCTTGCAAAGCAGCTTCAGAGAACTCAACATTTTTACGTTGAAGGTAGTCAGTCAGATTGATTAGGGCTTCTGCGTGGTCCCCAATCCGTTCCAAATCACGGGATGAATCCAGGATGTTGGTCAGTACTTCACTTTCTTTCTGGCTAAGGGCTTCACTAGAAAGAGTAATGAGGTAACGAGTCAATTTTTCATCAATAGTATTGATGGCTTCTTCTGTCTTGTGGCCTTTTTCAGCAACCTTTTCATTGAGGTCAATAATGTAGTTGTATGAAAGGTCAAAGGCTTTAGAAGCATAATTTCCCAAGTGAAGGAGTTCTTTTTTGGCATTTCCGAGAGCGATTGATGGTGCTTGTTTAATCAAATGCTCATCAAGGTAAAGAGGCTCGTACTTGACAACTTCGTCTTCACCAGGAATGAGCTTGGTTACAAAGTAAGCCAAGGCTCCGATGAATGGAAATTGTACAATGGTGTTACTTACGTTAAAGGCACCGTGCGAGAAGGCGATGGTCATCTCAGGTGAGAGGTGAAGGAGTGCTTGGAAGTACTCAATCATTGCAGTGAAGGGGCCTAATAAGATTAAGCAAAGAATAGTTCCTAGAACGTTAAAGGTGACGTGGGTCGCAGCAACGCGTTTCGCAGAGACATTGGCTCCAGCTGCCGCGATGATAACTGTTAAAGTTGTCCCGATATTATCCCCGAAGAGAACTGGCAGAGAACCTTTAAGGTCAAGGAAGCCACCTGCATAGAGCCCTTGCAAAATCCCGATTGTCGCAGAAGAGGCCTGAATGAGAACGGTAATCACCGCACCAGCAAAAACTCCCAACACAGGATTTTGTCCCAAGGTTACCATATATTCCTTGAATTGTGGTAAATCTTTAAGCGGACTCATACCGGCACTGATGAGGTTGAGGGCGTAGAAGATTCCCCCAACACCAAACAGGATGCGCCCGATATTGTTTGCTGTTCTGTTTTTTGTAAAAAAGAGGAACATGGTTCCAAGGAAAATCAGGGGTAAAGCATACTCGCCAAGTTTGAAACCGATGATAAAGGAAGTAACGGTGGTTCCGATGTTGGCTCCCATGATAATTCCGATAGCCTGTCTAAGAGTGAGAAG
>JAWHFN010000130.1:0-4986 GCA_032565555.1 Streptococcus mitis
AAGATAGTTGGCCTAGCGAGCATCGCTCACTGCACCCAACTCCTATTTTCCCTTTGCTTTTTGACGGGTTTGGTATCTTTCTCAATATAAAATATAAAATAAAGAAAGGTAGAGCGTGTGTTTTGATTTGAACACGAGCGGAAAACTTTTCTAAAAACTCAGAAGAGAAGGGAGTTCGGATTTGAATAAAAGCCGCTCTAATCTTCTCAATATCATCAAAATTAAGAAAGAAAGGAATTGAACCCACCCTAAAAGCAGTGGGAAAAAGATAGTTGGCCTAGCGAGCATCGCTCACTGCACCAAACTCCTATTTTCCCTTTGCATTTTGACGGGTTTGGTATCTTATATTATGTCTATCCATATTGCTGCTCAGCAGGGTGAAATTGCTGATAAAATTCTTCTTCCTGGAGATCCTCTTCGTGCTAAATTTATTGCGGAAAATTTCCTTGAAGATGCTGTTTGTTTTAACGAAGTGCGTAACATGTTTGGTTACACTGGTATTTACAAGGGCCACCGTGTATCTGTCATGGGAACTGGGATGGGGATGCCATCCATTTCGATTTATGCGCGTGAGTTGATTGTTGACTACGGTGTGAAAAAATTGATCCGTGTGGGAACAGCAGGTTCATTGAATGAAGATGTTCACGTCCGTGAATTAGTTTTGGCGCAGGCAGCTGCAACCAACTCTAACATCATCCGCAATGACTGGCCACAGTACGATTTTCCACAAATCGCTAGCTTTGATTTACTGGACAAGACCTACCATATCGCCAAAGAACTCGGTATGACCACCCACGTTGGGAACGTTTTGTCTTCTGATGTCTTTTATTCAAACTACTTTGAAAAGAACATCGAACTTGGTAAATGGGGAGTTAAGGCTGTGGAAATGGAAGCAGCGGCACTCTACTATCTGGCAGCCCAACATCATGTTGATGCGCTTGCTATCATGACCATTTCTGATAGCTTGGTCAATCCAGACGAAGACACAACTGCAGAAGAACGCCAAAATACCTTCACTGATATGATGAAGGTTGGATTAGAAACCTTGATTGCAAAATAATTATATCAAAAAAGGAAGCCCTTCTTTATGAATTGGAGGACTTCCTTTTCTTATCCAGAAATTGATCTAGTTCTTTCTGATTTCGAAGAATAGTGACTTTATGTGAGTATTCTTGGCAAAGTTTTTGGTAATTTTTTCTTTGAGCTTTAGTTCGGCCATCCCAAAGAATCCATCTGATAAACTCCCAATTAAATTGTTCTTGACAACCAGCTGCCATACTTTCTCTGACCTTGCCTCGGTATTTGAGGTATCGCTTAAAGGCTCGAAAGAGACAGGTCAATGGCGAAAAATTAAGAAAGATGATTTGGTCAGCATCCTGCATTCTTTCCTCATAGAAACACCAAGAATAATTACCATCAATAACCCAAGCTTCATGCTTGGTGAGAAATTTTTTCATCTCATCCAACATCCATTCACGGTCACTGTCTTGCCAACCGGGTTGAAATTGGAGTGTGTCCATATGAAGTTTTGGGATGGAGTAGCAGTGAGACAACTTTTCGGCTAGAGTTGACTTACCAGCACCAGAATATCCGATAATTGCGATTTTCATTTTCTACCTTTTCCTATTTGGAGACAAAAAAACAGCCTCTATGGACTGTTTCTTATTTAGCAAGTTTAGCTGAAAGACGAGCTTTGTCGCGGCTTGCTTTGTTTTTGTGAATCAAACCTTTAGTTTCTGCTTTATCGATAGCTGAGCTAGCAGCACGGAAAAGTTCTTCAGATGGGTTTGCTTCGAATGCTTTGATAGCAGTACGCATAGCTGATTTTTGAGCTGAGTTCTTTTCGTTTTGTTTAACGTTCAATTCAGCGCGTTTGATAGCTGATTTAATGTTTGCCAATGTTCTTACCTCCATATTTACTAACTATACCATTATATCTGAAAACTTACGTTTTGACAAGGGGAAATTACTTTTTTAAGTAAATTTCATCGATTTCATGGTTCTTTGTTTTATGAAGAATCACTTCCGCACGATTTCTGGTTGGTTCAATATAATTTTGTAGATTTGTGAGATTGATATTGGTCCAGACTTGATGGGCAAAGGATTCCACTTCCCCAATCGGCATTTGAGTAAAACGATAATAGTAGCTATCAGGGTCGTTTTGAGCTAGACTCAGCATTTTCAAGAAACGATCCAGATACCAACTTTCAATGTCATCGACTGCCGCATCAACATAGATGGAAAAGTCGAAGAAGTCAGTGATATAGAGACGCTCGTTTTGTGGATTTTGAAAGACATTGATTCCTTCTACAATGACAAAATCAGCAGCTTTGACGCTTTGTTTCTCTTCGGGTACGATGTCGTAGACTTCATGAGAATAGACAGGAATATCTACATCTTGTCCATTTTTGATGTGGTCCAAGAAGTTGAGTAGTGCTTCCATATCATAGCTTTCAGGAAATCCCTTGCGATTTAAAATCCCCTGCTCAATCAAGGTCTGGTTGGGATAGAGAAAGCCGTCAGTTGTTACCAATTCAACCGTAGCATCTGTAAGCGTACGGGACAGTAAGATTTGAAGAAGTCGGCTAGTTGTGGATTTTCCAACAGCAACACTCCCAGAAACTCCAATGATAAAAGGTTGAGATTTGCTTTCACGTTGGAGGAAAATTCCTTTGGAAAAAGCTAAATCGTCCTTGGTGCGCTTGTAAATCTGGATGAGATGGGCTAGGGGAAGATAGACATCAGTAACATCCTGTAGACTAATCTGATCGTTAAAACTCTTGATGGATTCTAATTCCTCTTCAGTCAAAGGAGGTGTTGTCTTTCGATGTAAAGATTGCCAAGTCTGGCGGCTGATTTTTTCAAAATGTAAAAATTCGTTGGTCATTTGTTTTCCCCTAGATATTTTGTTTATCATACCATAAAAAGCTAAAAAAATAAAGCGGTTTCTTGAATGTGGTCAGTCAATATTATATAATAGATGTAGATAGAGGATGAACAATTTAGTGATGAAGTAGGAGCTACTTTCTCCTGACTTATAAGCTAATAAAGGGGGCTTTGGGAATCACAACTTATAGGAGGTGTGTCATGAAAATCTTAAAAAGTTATATATTGGAACTCTGTTTTATTTTAAGTTTTGCACTACCTTTTTTAAAAGGAGCGAATGCGGATAATGGTAGACGTTTTGTGGAAACCTATTACGGTTTTACTTTTTTGATGGAACATGCCATTGTAACAGCGGTCTTTATCTGTTCGCTCTTGATTGCTTTCTTCCTAAAAAAACGGTGGACGAAATGGCTTGCTGCTGGTAGTTATGTCTTTTTAGTTCTATGGATTGCTACAGAGGGTTATTTCTTCCGCATGTCACTAGAAGATTTGATACGACTTTGGACAAGTTTGGAATTCCTGACAAAAACGTATCAGTTGGGCTTTTATCTAAACATCCTGTTGGGAATTTTGTTGATAATAAAGTATTTGAAGGTTAAGCAATAGTCATAATAAATACGCCCGATTATAGATGATAAACTTTTTGTTATATCCTGACTATGATATTTCTAGTTCTAAATGGCTTATCATTCATCTATAAGTGTTGAAAGAGATTGAAGAAAATGTTTTACTTACTAGCTTTCTTCAGTCTTTTTCGTTTTATTATCAATTTGTAAACGATTTACAATTTAAGTCAAATTATGGTAAAATAGTTTCATGAGTAAAATGTATTATGCAGAAAATCCTGACGCTGCTCACGACATTCATGAGTTAAGAGTGGACTTGTTGGGAGAAAAAATGACCTTTTTGACAGATGCAGGTGTTTTTAGCAAGAAAATGGTTGACTTTGGCAGTCAACTTTTGCTCAAGTGTCTTGAGGTCAACCAAGGAGAGAATGTCCTTGATGTAGGCTGTGGTTATGGGCCTCTGGGCTTGTCCTTGGCTAAGGCTTATGGAGTTCAGTCGACCATGGTCGATATCAATAATCGTGCCTTGGATTTGGCACGACAAAATGCTGAACGAAATAAAGTAGAAGCGACGATTTTCCAGTCCAACATCTATGAACAAGTTGAAGGGAAATTTGACCATGTCATTTCCAATCCTCCTATCCGTGCGGGCAAGCAAGTAGTTCATGAAATCATTGAGAAAAGTAAAGATTTCTTGGAAACTGGTGGGGATTTAACAATTGTTATCCAGAAAAAACAAGGGGCTCCAAGCGCCAAGTCAAAGATGGAGGAAGTGTTTGGCAATTGTGAAATCGTCAAAAAAGATAAGGGATACTATATCCTTAGAAGTGTGAAAGAATGAGAGCAGTTGATTTAATCCAAAAGAAACGAGACGGTCAAGAACTGACTTCGAGTGAAATCGAATGGCTAGTTGAAAGCTATGTGTTAGGAACTGTTCCTGACTATCAGATGTCTGCTTTTGCTATGGCTGTCTATTTCAAAGGAATGACGACTCGAGAAATCTCTGACCTAACTATGAAGATGGTTCAGACAGGGCAAGAGTTTGATTTATCTGTTATTGATGGGGTTAAGGTTGACAAGCATTCTACTGGTGGTGTTGGTGATAAGGTGACCTTGATTTTGGCTCCTCTTGTTGCAAGCTTTGGTGTTCCTGTGGCTAAAATGAGTGGTCGTGGTCTCGGCCATACTGGTGGAACAATTGATAAATTGGAGTCTATCAAGGGCTATCAAGTGGAACGCAGTCAAGAGGATTTTATTCGTCAGGTACAGGATATTGGTGTATCGGTCATTGGGCAATCAGACCAACTGGTTAAAGCTGACAAGCTTCTCTACGCCCTACGTGATGTGACCGCAACTGTCGACACGATTCCTTTGATTGCGAGTTCGGTGATGAGCAAGAAAATTGCGGCAGGGGCGGATGCTATTTTGCTAGACGTAACTGTCGGAGAGGGTGCCTTCATGAAGACGGTTGATGAAGCGCGCGAATTGGCTCAAACCATGGTGGATCTTGGTAAGGCTGTTGGCCGGAAGACGG